>NZ_JBHLZP010000186.1:0-14789 GCF_042429965.1 Actinoallomurus acaciae | reverse complement strand
TGGTGACGGTGGCGTCGTCACCGGCCGCGGCGGGTGCCAGCAGCGCCACCTCCACCCGGCGGCCCTGCGGGTCCACGGCCAGATAGACGATGCCGGCGGCGGACTCGTGCAGGCGCGACTCCAGCCGGAACGACCCGAGCTCGGCCGGATCCCCGGCCTGCAGCGGCTTCGGCATGTGCGGCCCGCCTCCCCTTGCCTGCGGCCTGGCGCGACACACTAACAGCCTCGCACCTCGGCAGGCCTTCAGGCAGATCGCATAAGGTCGTGCTCGTTGGCGCTGCACGAGACCCTGACCTTGAGGGACTACATGACCATCGCTGTAGGGGACATCGACCAGGCCGCGGCGCTGCTGCAGCAGAGCGTGGCCGAGGTCAAGAAGGTCATCGTCGGCCAGGAGCACATGGTCGAGCGCATGGTGATCGCCTTGCTCGCTCGCGGCCACTGCCTCCTCGAAGGCGTTCCCGGCGTCGCCAAGACCCTGGCCGTGGGCACGCTCGCCACCGTCGTCGGAGGGTCGTTCGCGCGGCTGCAGTTCACCCCCGACCTCGTGCCCTCCGACATCGTCGGCACCCGCATCTACCATCCCTCCACCGAGCAGTTCGACGTCGAGCTCGGCCCGGTCTTCGTCAACTTCGTCCTCGCCGACGAGATCAACCGCGCCCCCGCCAAGGTGCAGTCGGCGCTGCTGGAGGTCATGGCCGAACGCCAGGTCTCCCTCGGCGGCAAGACCCACCCGCTGCCGCGGCCGTTCGTCGTCCTCGCCACCCAGAACCCCATCGAGTCCGAAGGGGTCTACCCGCTGCCCGAGGCGCAGCGCGACCGGTTCCTGATGAAGGTCAACGTGGCCTACCCCGGCGCGACCGAGGAGATGCAGATCCTGCAGCGCATGAGCGTCGACCCGCCCGACGCCGCGCGGATCCTCGACTCGGCGAGCCTCATCGGCCTGCAGAAGGCCGCCGACGAGGTCGCCGTGCACGAGCTCGTCGCCGATTACATCGTGCGGCTCGTCATGGCCACCCGAGAACCCGAGCAGTACCACCTGTCGGACCTGAAGGACGTCATCGACATCGGCGCCAGCCCCCGCGCGACCCTGGGCCTGGTCGCCTCCGCGCGCGCCCTGGCCCTGCTGAGAGGCCGCGACTACGTGCTGCCCGACGACGTGCGCGACGTCGCCGTCGACGTGATGTCCCACCGGGTCCTGCTGTCCTTCGACGCCATCGCCGACGGCATCGACCCGGTCGGCGTCATCCAGCGGATCCTGACCACGGTGCCGCCACCCCGCGTCGTGTGGAACAGCGAATACGCTTCATGACCGGTGCGATGAGGTCCGACAGGCTCGGCGAGCTGGCCCCCGAACGGTCGTTGCGGCGGCTCGAGCTCGCCGTCACGCGCCGGCTGGACGGTCTGCTGCACGGCGAGCACCTGGGCATCCTGCCCGGCCCGGGCAGCGACCTGGCCGAGGCCCGCCTGTACCAGCCCGGCGAGGACGACGTACGGCACATGGACTGGGCCGTCACCGCCCGCACCACCGTGCCGCACGTCCGCGACCTGATCGCCGACCACGAGCTGGAGGTCTGGGCGCTGGCCGATCTGTCCCCCAGCATGGACTTCGGCACCGCGGCCATGGAGAAACGCGACCTGGTCGTCGCCGCGCTCGCCGCCGTCGGGTTCCTCACCACGCGGCTCGGCGACCGTGTCGGCGCCTACATCACCCACGGAGGGGGCCTGCGGCGCTGGCCCGCCCGTACGGGCCGGACCGCGATGTACGCCCTGTTGCAGGGGCTGCTGGACGCGCCCCGCGCCGACCCCGGCGGGCCGGTCCTGCCGCTCGCCGAGGCGCTCACGAGCCTGGCCCGCGGCCAGTTCAAACGCGGCCTGCGCGTGGTCATCTCCGACTTCCTGGACCAGGAGCGCACCGGCGACGGCGAGCTGGCGTGGGAACGCCCGATGCGGCGGCTGGCCGCCCGGCACCAGGTCGTCGCCGTGGAGATCATCGATCCGCGTGAGCTGGACCTGCCCGACGTGGGCCCGGTGATGATGACCGACCCGGAGACCGGCGACGTACGGGAGATCATCTTGTCGAAGAGGGTACGCGCCCGGTACGCGGCGGCGGCCGCCGCGCAGCGGGCGCGTACCCGCGAGGCCATCCGCGGTTGCGGCGTCGCTCATCTCGTCCTGCGCACCGACCGTGACTGGATCAGCGACGTCGCCCGCTTCGCGCTGCAACAGCGCCGCGTCGCCGGGCGCGCTCACCCGCAGGGGAGCCGCGCATGACCTTCCTGTCCCCCGACCGGCTGTGGCTCCTGTCCCTCGTCCCGGTGCTGTTCGGCGTCTACCTGGTCGCGCAGGCGCGGCGCCGGCAGGCCGCGGTCCGCTTCACGAACCTGGCGCTGCTGTCGCGGGTCGCGCCGCGGCGGCCCGGCTGGCGGCGGCACGTCGCCGCGCTGTTGTTCCTGCTGTCGGTCATCCTCATGACCGTCGGGTTCGCCCGCCCGGCCAAGCCGATCAAGGTGCCCCGCGAACGCGCCACGATCATGGTCGCGATCGACGTGTCGCTGTCGATGAAGGCCACCGACGTCGCGCCGACCCGGCTGGACGCGGCGAAGGCCGCGGCCAAGAAGTTCGTCCAGGACCTGCCGATCCGCTTCAACGTCGGTCTGGTCAGCTTCTCCGGCAGCGCCTCGGCGGTGGTCGCGCCGACGTTCGACCGCGAGGCGATCGGCCACGCCATCGACGGGCTGCAGCTCGGCAAGGGCACCGCCATCGGCGAGGCCGTCTTCACCTCGTTGCAGTCGATCCGCTCGTTCGACGCCCGCGCCAACGAGGACCCTCCGCCCTCGCACATCGTGCTGCTGTCCGACGGCGACAACCAGAGCGGCCGCTCGGTCATGGAGGCCGCCACCGCCGCCCGCGCCGCGAAGGTCCCCGTCTCCACGATCGCGTTCGGCACCCCGTACGGCATCGTCGACATCGACGGGGAGACCGTGCCCGTCCAGGTGAACAAGGCGACGTTGCGCAACCTCGCGAACGACACCTCCGGGAAGGCCTATGAGGCGCAGGCCGGGTCGGAGCTGTCGGAGGTCTACCGGCACATCGGCAGCTCGCTCGGGTACCGCATCGAACGCCAGGAGGCGGCCTCGCAGTACATCTTCGTGGCGCTGCTGTTCGCCCTCGCCGCCGGCGGCCTGTCGCTGGTGTGGTTCCAGCGCCTGCCCTGACCCGGGCCTCAACGCCGTGAGGCGGGGCGTACGCCGCGCGCGACGTACCCGATGATGCCGAGCAGGAACAGCACGCCGAGCCCGTCGCCCAGCCCCTCCCACAGGCTGCCGAACAGGCCGTCGCCGCTGAGGAACAGGAAGGAGGCGAACACCGTCGCCGCCGTCCCGGCCGCCGGCACCAGCGCGTAGGACCACGGGTGCTGCTGCGCCCACGCCCGCGTACGGTCGTGGCCGCGCCGCAGCAGCGCGCCGCCGGCGCCGATGAGGAAGAACACCGCGAGCCCGAACGACAGCGGCCCGGCGACGCTCAGGTGGCCGCCGAGAAGGTGCAGCGCGAGATCGGCGCCGCCCGCCACCGCTCCCCCGGCCAGCGCGGCCGCCCAGGGTCCCTGTGAGGCCGCCGACATCGCGATCCAGGCCGAGTCCGAGCGCCTCGGCACATCCGGTTGATACGTCATATCGCGATGATGCGCCCGCCGGGCGCGGAACACCATCAGGGATTCCCCCGACTGACCCCTGAGGCCACCCCCACTCCGGCTGAGATCCGGGCCTCGGCGCATCGAAGCGATCGGCCCGCGGGAGTGCTGCTGCGGGCCGAGACGTGAACCGCGCCGCCGGCGGGAGCCGCCCGTCCCCCGTGACGTCACATCCGCGCCGCCGCGCTGGTACGGTCGGCCGACGTGGGGGAGCATTACTTCGCCGGGCGCCCGCAGGCGCGCAGCCGGCCCGGCACCGTGGACCTCGTCCTGCCCGATCTGCACTTCCGGCTGGCGACCGACCGGGGCATGTTCTCCCCCGACCGCGTCGACCTGGGCACACGCGTCCTGCTCGACAGCGTGCCGCCTCCTCCCCCCGAAGGCGACCTGCTCGACCTCGGCTGCGGGTACGGGCCGATCGCGCTGACCATGGCGGCGCGATCGCCGCAGGCGATCGTGTGGGGCGTGGACGTCAACGAACGGGCCCTGGAATGTGGGCGGGGCAACGCCCAGGCCGCCGGCCTTGACAATGTAAGGTTCGGCTTGGAGCAGGACGTCCCGGCCGCCACGCGGTTCGCCGCGATCTGGTCGAACCCGCCGATCCGCATCGGCAAACCCGCCCTGCACGCCCTGCTGGACACCTGGCTGTCCCGCCTGGTCCCCGGCGGGCGGGCCCACCTGGTCGTACAGAAGAACCTCGGCTCGGACTCCCTGCAACGCCGGCTCGAGAGCCGGGGGTGGCCCACCGAGCGCCTCACCTCACGCGCCGGCTACCGGGTCCTGGCCGTCACCAACCCCGAGAAGGACACACCGTGACCACCGCCGACGCCCGCAGGCAGCTGCGCGCCACCGACGTCAAGCGCCTCAACCGCGGCTGGCGGCGGCGCACCGAGAGCCGTCTCGGCCTGCTCGTGGAGTCGGTCACCCAGCCGTTCAACGTCGGCTCGATCGTGCGGTCCGCGGCGGCGTTCGGCGTGGAGCACCTGTGGCTGGCCGGCAACGCCTCTCCCCCGACCCACCCCGGCGCCCGCAAGACCGGCCTGGGCACCGAACGTCTCGTCCCCTGGGACCCGGCCGTCCCCGTCACCGACGCCGCGCGGGCCGCACGCGAGGCCGGGTTCCGCATCGTCGCGATCGAGTTGACCACCGACGCGCTCCCCCTCCATGAGGCGCCGTTGGACGGCGACGTCTGCCTGGCCGTCGGCGGCGAGGACCACGGCTGCTCCCCCGCCCTGCTCGACGCCGCGGACGCGGTCGCCTACATCCCCCAGATCGGGCGCGTCGGCTCCCTCAACGTCGCGGTCGCCACCGCCATCGCCCTGGCGGAGACCCGGCGCCGCGAATGGGCCCGCTGAGCCTCGTCACGGCGCCGGGCCGGGGGTTCGCCGGTCAGCCCTGCGACATGTAGGTGGAGAACTCCTCCAGCGAGATCTCACCGTCCCCGTTGGAGTCCATCCGCTGGACGACCTCCGCGGCCGTCTCGTCGGTGATGTCATCGCCGAGGGCCTTCATCAGCTGCTTCAGCTCGGGAGCCGAGATGTGCCCGTCCTTGTTCGCATCGACGATCTCGAACGTCGCCGCGTAGGCGCTGGTGTCCGCCATGATCAAGCCTTCCTTGCTCGGAGACATCGCGGCCACCGCGGGCCGCAGCGGACGACAACCTAGTCCAAAAGCCGTAACCCAGAAGACATGGACACGAGGTCCCGGCGATCGCCTTTCCTGATGTCGTCGGGGGATGCGACATCAGGCCGCCCGGCTTTACGAAGTAAGGTGAGGGGTGAATCGCGTTACGCGCCGCCGAGCCGCCATACTCGAACAGGTGTCAGCGGAGTTTGCGTTCCTCGATCATCCCGGGCCCATTCCGTTCGCCCACCGGGGCGGTTCCCTGAACGGCCTGGAGAACTCCATGGCGGCGTTCGGTCACGCCATCGACCTGGGCTACCGCTACCTGGAGACGGACGTACGGGCCACGGCCGACGGCGTGCTGCTCACCGTCCACGACGCCGACCTGGAGCGGGTCGCCGGCCGCGCCGGCGAGATCGCCCGGCTGCCCTACTCCGAGGTCGCCACCGCCCGCATCGGCGGCCGCGAGCCGATCCCGCTGCTGGAGGACGTCCTGGGCGCCTGGCCCGCCGCCCGCCTCAACATCGACGTCAAGGCCGAGAGCGCGATCGTCCCGCTCACCGAGGTGCTGCGCCGCACCGACGCCTGGGACCGCGTGTGCGTCACCTCCTTCTCCTCCCGGCGGCTGAGACACGTACGCGCCCGCATGCGGCTGCTCGCCGGCCGTGACGTGTGCACCGCGCTCGGCCCCCGCGACGTCGCCGCGCTGCGCGCCTGCTCCTTCGCCGGGCCGCTGTCGCCGCTGCTGCGCAGGGCCGCGACCGGCGCGCCGTGCGCGCAGGTGCCCCACCGCCTGGGCCGCACCCGTTTCGTCACCCCCTCCTTCCTCGCCGGCGCGCACGCCCTCGGCCTGAAGGTCCACGCCTGGACCGTCAACGACGCCGCCGAGATGGCGCGGCTGCTCGACCTGGGCATCGACGGCATCATCACCGACGACATCGAGACCCTCCGGGACCTGATGAGGGCCCGCGGCCTGTGGGCGACGGCAACCACATGAGCGAGGGAGGCGAGAACACCGTGCCGCTGGTCGCGCCCTCCGGCGAAGGAGGGCACCTGATCGGGGGCACCGGCCCGGACGCGATCCCCTCGGCCCCGCAGGCCCTCCGCCGCGAACGGCGGGGCTGGTACTTCTACGACTGGGCCAACTCCGCCTTCTCCTCCACGGTCGTGACCGTCTTCCTCGGCCCGTACCTCAGCACGATCGCCGGCGCCGCCGCGGACGCGCACGGCTGGGTCCACCCGCTGGGCCTGGACGTCCGCGCCAAGGCCGTCTTCCCCTTCGCCGTCACCGTCTCGGTGATCGCCCAGGTCGTGCTGCTGCCCGTCACCGGCGCCCTCATCGACCACACCGGCCGCAAGCGCGGCACCCTCGCCCTGTTCGCCTACCTCGGCGCGTTCGCCACGATCGGGCTGTTCTTCGCCTCCGGGGACCGCTACCTGCTCGCCGCGGGCCTGTTCATCGTCGCCAACATCTCCCTGGGCTGCGCCGACGTCGCCTACAACGCCTTCCTGCCCGACATCGCCGGCCCCGACGAACGCGACGCGGTCTCCTCCCGCGGCTGGGGCATCGGCTACCTCGGCGGCGGGCTGCTGCTCGCCCTCAACCTCGTGCTGTACCTGATGCACGACTCTTTCGGGCTGTCACAGGCCGTGGCGGTGCGGATCAGCCTCGCCTCGGCCGGCGTGTGGTGGGCCGCCTTCACCCTCATCCCGCTGCGCCGCCTGCGCGACCGCCACCGGGCCCGTACGGGCGAGACCGCGTTCGGCGCCGTACGGGCCGGGTTCACCCAGCTCGGCATCACCCTCAAAGACCTGCGCAACCGGCCGGTCACGCTGATGTTCCTGCTGGCGTTCCTGATCTACAACGACGGCGTGCAGACCGTGATCACGCTGGCGGCGACGTACGCGACGGAGGAACTCGACCTCGGCCAGTCCGTCGTGATCGGCGCGGTGCTGCTGGTGCAGTTCGTGGCGTTCGGCGGGGCGCTGCTGCTCGGCCGGCTCGCCGACCGGTACGGCACCCGGCGCGTCGTGCTGGCCTCGCTCGTCGCCTGGACCGTGGTCGTGCTGGCCAGCTACACGCTGCAACGCGGCTCGATCGGCCAGTTCATCGTCCTGGCCGCCGTCATCGGCATGGTCATGGGCGGCACACAGGCCCTGTCGCGGTCGCTGTTCTCCCACCTGGTGCCGCGCGAGCGCACCGCGGAGTACTTCGGGTTCTATGAGATCAGCGACAAGGGCACGAGCTGGATCGGCCCGCTGGTGTTCGCGTTCGCCCTGCAACTGACCGACAGCTACCGCAGCGCGATCGTCTCCCTCGTGATCTTCTTCGTCGTCGGCTTCGTGCTGCTGATCACCGTGGACGTCCCCCGCGGCATCCGCGAGGCCGGCAACCCCCTCCCCCGCCGCGTCTGAGCCCCCGGTCCGGCCCCGCCCGCCGACTCCTGACGATCTTCGATGACTCCGGTGACAACAGAAGGCTCAAGCGGTCGCGCTGCGGATCCTGGTGTGCCACGCGCGCAGATCCTCGCCCGCAGCAAAATCCCCTACGACCTGCGACCTGCGGACCGCCGTTGCCAAGCGGCGTCGGGTCCGCGCCGGGCCTTCATCGACCGTAGGCGGCAGAGCCCCTCTGACGTAACGGTCCGCGCAGGTGCCTCGGCAGCCCGCATCGCCACTTGGGGGCTGTCCGGCGGTTCGGTGGGAGCGGCGTTCGCGGTCTGGGGGTGGCGGCCGTCTCGGTGGTGCGCGTCTTGCAGGTGAGGCTGGCGATACGGCCCTGCAGGACCGCGGAGTTCGGCGAGGAGATCGCTGGCGGCCCTTTCGGCTGTCAGCGTGGTGGTGGACATCGGAGCCTCGCAGAGGTCTGAGGCCACCGTGTGAGCACCGGATACCGTTCGTCATGCTGGTCGAAGGCGACCAGTGAAGACCTGGGGTTGAACGCAGCATCTTCGGGGAATCTTGTGACGGTATCCAGCGTTGCTCCATAACGAGAACGCAAGCCGTCTGGGAGGCACGTCACGATGGCCGAGCGCGCACTTCGCGGCACACGACTCGGAGCCACAAGCTACGAGAACGATCGAAACACCGACCTGGCACCCCGTCAGGAGGTCATGTACGACTGCCCGAAGGGCCACCGGTTCACCGTCATCCTGGCCGCTGAGGCCGAGGTGCCGATGACCTGGGAGTGCCGGAGCTGCGGCGCCACGGCCCTGATGGTCGACGGGGAGATGCCACAGTCCAAGAAGGGCAAACCCCCGCGCACCCACTGGGACATGCTCATGGAACGCCGCTCGATCGAGGACCTGGAGGAGGTCCTCGCCGAGCGCCTGGCCGTGTTGCGGGCACAGCGCAGGAAGACCGCCTGACCCGACAGAATCGTTGACGGGCCGTGCCGCCAGACCCCTCGGCGGCGCGGCCCGTCGTCGTTGTGTCCGCCCCGCCGTACGGGCGGGCGGTCAGTGCGGATCCCGGTCGTCCTCGATCACTTCGCCCCGTACGACGCGGTGGCCGGTGTCCGCGTCGCCCGTAGAGCCGTTCTGCGGGCCCGGCTCGCTCCGGGGGCGGGGCATGCCGCCGAATCCCCCGAAGGACGCCGCTGCGCGGCTCTGCGCCACGCGGACGCGGCGGCCGACGTACGCCGACAGCGCCCGGCGTACGAGCGGCCGGGTGAACGGGAGCACGAACAACAGCCCGGCGACGTCGGTGACGAAGCCGGGCGTCAGCAGCAGCACGCCGCCGGCGAGCACCAGCGCGGCGTCGGCCAGCTCACGGTCGGGCAGCCCGCCCTGACGCAACGCCTCGGTCAGCGCGCGCCAGGCCCGCCGCCCTTCCCGGCGTATGATCCACGCGCCGATCAGGCTCTCCAGGATCAGCAGGCCCACCGTGGGCCATCCGCCGATGGCGTGACCGACCTGGAGGATCACATAGATCTCCAGGACCGGAACCGCTAGGAAGGCCAGGACCAGCGTCGCGCGAAGCATGGCTCCATTGTGGCGCGCCCGGCGCGTGGTCGGTGCGCCCGGCCCGCACCTGGGGCGCCAGTCTCACGGGACCACGGTGAACGGTTCGTGGCGGTGACCGCCGGGGTCGCCGTGTCCCCTGCGTGCGGCGGCCACGCCCGCCGCCCGCCTTTACATAGTAAGGTTCCGTCTCAGCACGGGCGACGCCGCAGGTATCAGGAGAGGTCGCGTCCCGCCACGCGGCCCAGGCGGCCCTCCACGCCCCACCGGGTGAGCTTGACGAACGCCTCGATCATGATGTCGCGGCTCATCTTGCTCGCCCCGTGGGTGCGCTCGACGAAGGTGATCGGCACCTCGGCGACCTTCAGGCCCGCGCGTACGGTGCGCAGCGTCAGGTCGACCTGGAAGCAGTAGCCCTGCGACGTCACGTCGTCGATGCCGATCTTGCTCAGCGTCGTGGCGCGGTAGGCGCGGAAGCCTCCGGTCGAGTCGTGAACGTGGAAGCCCAGCAGCAGCCGCGAGTAGGTGTTGGCGCCGCGCGAGAGCGCCTCGCGCTTCTTCGGCCAGTTCTCCACCCGGCCGCCGCGGACCCACCGCGACCCGATCACCAGGTCGTTGTCCTCCAGCGCGCTGAGCAGCCGGGGCAGCTCCTCGGGCTGGTGCGAGCCGTCCGCGTCCATCTCGACCAGCACGTCGAAGCCGCGTTCCATGCCCCACCGGAACCCCGCGACGTACGCCGCGCCCAGGCCTTCCTTGCCCTTGCGGTGCAGCACGTGCACATGGTCGTCCTCGGCCGCGAGGCGATCGGCGATCTCCCCGGTGCCGTCGGGACTCGCGTCATCGGCCACGAGCACCTCGGCCTGCGGCACGGACGCGCGGACCCGCCCCACGATGCTCTCGACGTTCTCGCGCTCCTGATACGTCGGGATGATCACGAGAACCCGTCCGACGCCCTCCGTGGTCTCCACCCGCTAGGTCCCCCTGCTCGTCCGTGTTCTCCAGGCGGCGACCACCGCCGCCGCGAACCCAAGCAGCGCCAGCGCCCATTCGGGGGTAGCGCCGAGATGATCGGAAAGCGTACGCGACGTCCGCAGGGGTACGCGCTCGACCTGCACAGCCGGTGTGAATTCCTTCGAGCGGTCGAGCACCCGGCCGTTGGGGGCGATGATGCCGCTGATGCCGCTCGTCGAGGCCACGACCATCGTGCGGCCGTGCTCGACCGCCCGTAGCCGCGACATCGCGAACTGCTGCGGCGGCAGGCTCGTACGCCCGAACGTCGCGTTGTTGGTCTGCACGACCAGCAGCGGGTTGCCCGCCACATCGCGTACCAGGCCGTCGTAGGCGACCTCGAAGCAGATCACGTCGCCGATCCGCACCGGCCCGAGGCCGAGGTTGCCGGCCGAGCGGCCCTTGACGAACTCCCCCACCATGTCGAACCGGGTGATGACCTTGCGCAGGAAGCCGCGGAAGATCGGGATGTACTCCCCGAACGGCAGCGGGTGCCGCTTGACGTAGTAGGCGCCGGGACCGGTCTTGGGGTCCCACACGATGCCGCGGTTCTCCACGTGCTCGCCGTCGCCGTGGTCGATGACGGCGCCGACCAGCACCGGCACGCCGATGTCGCGGACGGCCGAGTCGATCACCTGGCGCGCCTGGGCGTCCTGGTAGGGGTCCAGGTCGCTGCTGTTCTCCGGCCAGATCACGATGTCGGGCCGGGCCAGCCTGCCCTGGCGCACCTCCTCGGCGAGCTTGTGGGTCTCGCGGGCGTGGTTGTCCAGGACGGCCTCGCGCTGGCCGAGGAAGTCCAGGCCGGCACGCGGAACGTTGCCCTGGACCACCGCGACCGTCACCGGCCTGCCGCCCGAGGGCCGCGGCACGAAGACGCCGGCCAGGCCGAGCACCAGCACACCGGCCAGCATGAGCACCACGCCCCGCACGCCCGGGGCGGGGCCCGGGGAGGACGCGCCCCGCCGCCACAGCGCCAGCACGGACGCGGCCAGCAGCCCGCCGGTGAGGGCGATCACGAAGCTGATCAGCGGGGCGCCGCCGAGCGGGGCGTACCCGGTGTAGGGCGAGGCGGTCTGGCTGAAGGCCAGGCGCCCCCAGGGGAAGCCGCCGAACGGCACCCGGCCCCGGACGAACTCCTCGGTGATCCACAGCGCGGCGGTCCACAGCGGCCAGCCGGGCAGCCGGGTCGCCAGGGCGATGCCGGTGCCCAGCAGCGCGAAGTAGAGCGCCTCGAAGACGCTCAGGGCCAGCCAGGCGTCCATCCCGACCGGGCGCAGCCCCTCGAACAGCGGGAAGCAGAACGCCAGCCCGTACAGCATGCCGAGCCCGGTCGCGGCGCGCAGGCCACGGCCGCGCAGGATGAGGGCGAGCATCGCGGCCGACACCGGCGCGAGCGGCCACAGGTCGATCGGGGGGAACGCCGCGGCGAGCAACAGCCCGGCGATGACCGCCAGGGCCGGGCGCCGCAGCCGTGTGGGGAAGCGTCGCCGAGGAGACTCATCGGCGACGCCGGGAGTCTCCTCGGCGAGAATGTCCTGCGCCACCAACGCTCCTCGTCCGCATCGTTAGTTCTTGCGGAACGGTATCGTCCGCGGGCCGCGCCGACGAACGGGAGGTGCGCCGCGCCCCGCCGGCGCCGTCGTGGCGGCAGGTCGAAGGGGCTCCGGCACGGAAGAGAGCCCGGGCGGTCCCTTCGAACCGGACCCGTCTCGTCGGCGGCGAGCGCGTTGGTCCGTTGTCTGATGGGTGCCCAGGCTCTTACCGAGTCTCACCGGCGCCGGTCCGGGGTGCTCCCGGCCGGGCGCGCGGATGGCCTGCGTCTGGCTCTCGACGGTTGGCGCCGCACCGCGACGCTGCCCTTCCCCCGTCACGGCGCAGGTGCCGCGGCGCCCCGGCCGGCCGGCCGGTACGCCCTGTGGTGGACGCCTAGGCAACTTATCGGTATCCGAAGCGATGTCAACCCTTGCCCCGCACGCCACGCCTCGTCAGGAGGCGCCGGGCACCACGACCGTTCCGGTCGCCGTGACGACCACCAGCGGTTCGGCCAGCACCTCCGCGGCCGACTCGCCCTTGTCCGGGCGCGAGCGGCACACCACCCGCGCCTCGAGCGCCAGGGTGCGGCTGCGGCGGCCCACGCGCGTGACGGTCGCGGTCGCCTCCAGTACGTCACCGGCCCGTACGGCGGCGCGGAACCGCACGTCCTCATAGCCGGCGAACAGTCCCTCGTCGCCGTCGGTGCGGACGCAGACCTCGGTCGCGACGTCGCCGAACATGCCCAGGACGTACGCGCCGTCCACCAGGCTGCCGCCGTAGTGGGCGTGGCCGTGCGGGACGTAACGGCGGTGCGTCACGGTCAGTCCGACACGTGTGTCCTCGCTCACGCGTCCTCCTTCGTCGGGGGAGAGACCAGGCGCGCGCTCGCCGGTTCGCTCGCTCACGATTGCTCCTGCGGGGTCCAGGCGGGCAGCAGGGCGTGCACGAGGTACGAGGCGACCTCGCCGGGGGTGGTGCCCTTGCCGAAGATGCGGTCGACGCCGAGTTCGGCCTCGGTGACGGTGTCGAAGCGCGGCCCGCCGGCGATGAGCAGCGGGCGTCCCATGCCCGGCCCGACCGCGGTCGGGTAGGCGGCGTGGAAGGCCGCGGCCATCTGCTTGGTGTTGTGGATGTGGGAGTTCTTCTGGGTGACGACCTGGGAGACGAGCACGGCGTCGGCGTTCTCGGCCTTGGCGCGATCGAGGAGCTCCTCCACGGTGACCTGGGCGCCCATGTTCACCACCTGGATCTCGCGGTGGTACTCCAGGCCCTTCTCACCGGCGAACCCCTTGACGTTGAGGATCGCGTCGATGCCGACGGTGTGCGCGTCGGTGCCGATGCAGGCGCCGACCACGACGAGGCGGCGGTTCAGCACCGTGCGGATGGCCAGCTCGACCTCCTTGGCGGGCAGCAGCGGGTACTCCCGGCCCTCGGGCACCTCGATGCCGGCGTAGTCGATCAGATGGTCGACCTTGCCGTAGACGATGAAGAACGTGAAGTGCGGTCCCATCGCCTTGGCGTGCACCACGCTGGCCGGGTCCAGGCCCATCTGCCGGGCCAGGGCCAGGGCGGCGAGCTCGGCGCGCTGGCCGGCCGGCACCGGCAGGGTGAAGGAGAGCTGCACCATCGCGTCGCCGGTGGTGTCGCCGTAGGGGCGGATGACGGACGGGAGGTCGGTCGCCTCCGGGACGTCGGTCGTGGTCTCGCGCTGGATCACCGCTTCACGCTCCCTGCGGATGTCGGGGCCATGCGGACGGCCTGGGGGTCTTCGGTCTCGAGGATGTCCAGGGCCGGGCCCACGTAGCCGTCGGCGCGCTCGAACACGCCGTCCAGGCCCTTGCCGCCGTCGGCGGGCCGGCGGGTCACCCCGAAGGTGCCGTCGGCGATCGCCGTCAGGAGCGTGTCGTCGCAGATCCGCTCCAGCAGGTCCACGGACTCCGACAGCACCTGCTTGGCGCGCTGGACGACGAGGCCGTCGGGCCGCGGCACGAAGTCCTCGGCCAGGGCGCCGCAGGCGTCGCGGACGTAGCGGACGTTCTCCAGGGCCAGGTCGCGGTCGGACAGCCAGGGAGTGTGGATGCCCTCGGTCATCATCCCGATCAAGATGATCGACTGGCCGGTCATCACCCCGGCCAGGTTGAAGAACGCGTCCAGCAGGTAGCCGGCGAAGACGTTCCCGGTCATGTGCTTGGTCGGCGGCATGTACTTCAGCGGCGCGTCCGGGAACAGCTCGCGGACGAGCTGGGCGTGGGCCAGCTCCAGCCGGAAGGACTGCGGGACGGCCGGGTTGATCTCGAAGGCGTGGCCGAGGCCGAGCTGGGAGTCGGCCAGGCCCGCCTCGCGGCCGAACCGTTCGTTCAGCAGCTGGCTGACCACGACCGTGTGCGCGGCGTCGACCGCGTCGGCGGTGGTGAGGTAGTTGTCCTCGCCGGTGTTGATCACGATGCCGGCGCGGGCGTGGACCTGGCGGGAGAACCGCTGGTCGATGAAGGTACGCCGGGGGTTGATGTCGCGGAAGATGATGCCGTACATGCAGTCGTTGAGCATCATGTCGAGGCGTTCGAGGCCGGCGAGCGTGGCGATCTCGGGCATGCACATGCCGGAGGCGTAGTTCGTCAGCCGCACGTACCGGCCCAGCTCCTTGGACACGTCGTCGAGGGCGGCGCGCATGAGCCGGAAGTTCTCCTGGGTGGCGTACGTGCCGGCGTAGCCCTCGCGGGTGGCGCCCTCGGGCACGAAGTCCAGCAGCGACTGGCCGGTGGAGCGGATCACCGCGACGACGTCGGCGCCCTCGCGTGCGGCGGCCTGCGCCTGCGGGATGTCCTCGTAGATGTCGCCGGTCGCGACGATGAGGTACACCCACGGCTTGGGCGGGTCGCCGACGTCGGCGAGCAGCCGGTCGCGTTCGGCGCGGCGGCGGTCGATGCGCGTGATGCCCTCCCGGGCGGCGGCGCGGGCGTGCGCGGCCG
>NZ_JBHLZP010000185.1:0-14907 GCF_042429965.1 Actinoallomurus acaciae | reverse complement strand
AGGCCCGGGGCAGCGACGGCCGCGACGCCGTGTGGGCGCACCCGGACCTGATGCCGACCGCCGAGGATCAGGCCCGGGGCAGCGACGGCCGCGACGCCGTGTGGGCGCACCCGGACCTGATGCCGACCGCCGAGGATCTCGACGACCCGGCGGCGTTCGTCGAGGGCAAGGGCGCCGACATCGACATCACGGACTTCACCGAGCCCAAGCCCGATGAGTCCGGCGAGACGAAGCCGGACGAGGAGCAGTGACCGAGCCAACCGGCGAACACGGTGGCTCCGTGAGCCTGCACGCGGACGCGGTGCGGGTGCTGTCGGGCTGGCGCCCGTCCGACGCCGGTCAGGACACGCTGCGGCGGGAGTTCCTCGCGCATCTGGGCGAGCACGCGGACGGCATGTGGCGCGAGTGCGTGGCGGGCCACCTGACCGCGAGCACGGCGGTGCTCGACGCGACCGGCGAGCGGGTCCTGCTGACCCTGCATCCGAAGGCGAAAATGTGGCTGCAGCTGGGCGGCCACTGCGAGCGGGCCGACACGTCGCTGGCGGAGGCCGCGCTGCGGGAGGCCGCGGAGGAGTCCGGCATCGAGGGCCTGCGCCTCCTGCCGGGCCCGGTCCGTGTCGGCCGTCACCGCGTCTGGTGCCACGGCGGGTCCTACCACCTGGACGTGCAGTACACCGCGGTCGCGCCGCCGGGCGCCCGCGAGCAGATCAGCGAGGAGTCCGCCGACCTGCGCTGGTTCCCGCTGGAGGCGATGCCGGACCCCGCCGACGACACGTTGCGCCGCCTGGTCGAGACGTCCGGGAGGCTCTTCGCCGCGCAGTCGGGCTGATCAGGGCACGGGCGTGGGCGAGCACGGCCGGATCGTGGTCGGTGTAGACGATGCGGCTCTCGGGCGCGATCGACTGGGCCACCTCCTGCGTGTTGTCGGCCGCCGGGATGCCGGTGCCGATGTCGAGGAACCGGCGGATGGGGCGAGGTGCGCGACCTCGGTGTCGAACGCGGGCGGCGCGGCGGCGCGCTCGGCCCCCGTGGTCCGGAACCAGACGTAGGGCGATCGTCATGCGCCGCCGACCAGGCCGCGCCCGGTGACCAGCGGGAGATCCAGCGCGGTGAGCAGGCCCGGAGGGGCGCCGATGACGGCGGGCACGGCGTTGACCAGGCGCATCGCGGTCGCCTTCAGGCCCGCCGTGTTGTGGTCGCCGTTCGTGCCCAGCAGGCGCAGGTCGACGGTGTAGTTCGGTTCGCCGGTGACCTCCACCCGGTAGCAGCCGTGTCCGGCGGGCCGTGGCCAGTCCGGAGCCAGGTCGTCCCGCAGCCGTGTCACGTGCTCCAGCACGATCACCGGACGGCCGGCGCGCATGCCGCGCAGTTCGAAGCGCAGCGCCGCCGCCGTCCCCTTCGCCACCGTCCCCGCGTCGATCTCGAACGTCTCCGGCGCCGGCAGGCGCGTGTGCCACTCCTCGATGGCGTCCAGCTCGACCTCCAGCCCGGCGGCGAGCTGGCGCACGACGCTGCCCCACGCCAGGGACAGCACCCCCGGGGAGAGCAGCAGCGGCGTCTCCTCCATCGGGCGGCCGAAGCCCATCACGTCGAACAGCACGGTCGGCTGGGCGTAGGTGGAGTAGTTCAGGATCTCCATGCAGCGGACCTGGGTGATCCGCTCGCTGATGCCGGTGATCGCCAGCGGCAGCCAGTCGTTGGCGAAGCCCGGGTCGATGCCGTTCACCCAGATGGAGACGCCGCCGTCCAGCGCCGCGCGGTGGATCGGCGCGCCCATCGCCTCGTCGGGGAACTGCAGGAAGACCGGGCTGCTGGAGACGACGTTCACCCCGGCGCGCAGGATCCGCGTCAGGTCCGCCATCGCCTCGTCCAGCCGTACGTCGGCCATCGAGGTGTACACGACGCAGTCGGGGCGCGCCGCCAGCACCGCGTCGGCGTCGCCGGTCGCGATCACGCCGAGGCGCCCGAGGCCGGCGAGCTCACCCGCGTCGCGGCCCACCTTGTCCGGGTTGGAGACCCAGACGCCGGCCAACTCCAGGTCGGGCCGGGCGTTGATGCCGATGAGGGCATTGCGCCCGACGTTCCCGGTCCCCCACAGCACCACGCGATATGTCATGCGAAGCCCCTCACAGGTCGGGCAGGCCCAGATCCAGCGTCGGCCGGTCGGTGCCGCCGTCCACCTCCAGGACCCGCCCGGTGACGAACGAGCCGGCCGGGGAGGCCAGGAACAGCACCGCCGCCGCGATCTCCGCGGGGTCGCCGACGCGCCCCAGCGGAGTGTTGTCCTCGATCTGGCGACGCAGGCCCTCGTCACCGGTGACGATCTCCAGGGCGGAGGTCGCCACCGCCCCGGCGGCGACGGCGTTGACCCGGACGCGCGGGGCGAGGTCGTCGGCGGCCAGCCGCGTGTAGTGCGCGAACGCCGCCTTGGCCGTGCCGTACGCCAGGTAGCCGCGGCCGGTGACGCGGCCCATCACCGAGGAGATGTTGACGACCGCGCCCTCGCCCCCGTCCGCGAGCATCGGCGGGACGGCCGCCCGGGTCACCGCGTGCGCGATGCCGACGTTGAACCGGAACGCCTCCTCCAGGTACTCCACCGTCGTGTCGAGGTAGGCCTGCGGGATCGTGCCGCCCACGTTGTTCACCACGACGTCGAGACGCCCGAACGCGTCCACCGCCGCCTTCGGCAGCGCGGCGGCGGCGTCCAGATCGGTCAGGTCGGCCGGCACCACGACGGCCCGCCGCCCGACGGCCTCCACCTCGGCGGCGACCCGCCTGAGCTGGTCCTCGCTCCGGGCGGTCACGACCACGTCCGCGCCCGCCTCTCCCAGGGCGACCGCCGTGGCGGCCCCGATCCCCCGCCCGGCGCCGGTCACGATCGCGGCCCGGCCGTCGAGCCGGAAACGGTCCAGGATCACCTGCGCAGCGTAAGTCGATCAATAACCCGAATCAATGGGCCGCCGGCAGGAGGCCGCTCAGGTGCTCGACCAGCAGGTCGCGAAAGACCTTCGACTCGCGCAGGTCCGGGCCGAACACGTCGGTGACCGACAGCAGCCCGTCCACCACCTGCCCCGGAGTCTCCGCTCGCGCGACGGTCATCCGCAGCAGGTCGGCCATCGGGTCGTCCAGCTCGCGCGCCGTCTTGACGTGCCGCATCCACGCGGCGACCGCGAGCGCCGCCCAGCGCGGCTCCGCTCCGGCCGCGAGCCGCTCCCGTACGACGCCGAGCAGCCGCTGTGGCAGCTTCTGCGAGCCGTCCATCGCGATCTGCGCGGTGCGGTGCCGCAGCGCCGGGTTGGCGAAGCGTTCGAGGAGCGAGGACTTGTAGGCCTCCAGGTCGAAGCCGGACGGCACGGTGAGCGTCGGGCCCGCGTCCTCGTCCATGTAGCGGCGTACGGTGTCGCCGAGTTCGGCGACCGCGTCGGCGACGTAGGTGTGCTGCGGAAGGCCGAGGTAGGCCAGCATCGAGTGCGCGCCGTTGAGCAGCCGCAGCTTCATCTTCTCGTACGGCGCGACGTCGTCGGTGAAGATCGCCCCGGCGGCGTCCCACGCGGGGCGGCCGGCGGCGAAGGTGTCCTCGATCACCCACTGGGTGAACGGCTCTGTCACCACGACACCCTCGTCGCGAACGCCCAGCAGGCGTTCGGCCTCGTCGAGGTCCTCGGGCGTGGTCGCGGGCACGATCCGGTCGACCATCGCCCCGGGGAAGGCCACCTCGCAGCCGATGCGGGTGCCGCTCCGCTCGCAGTACTCCTCCACCAGCGCGCGCAGGGTCCGGCCGCCCGCGGTGAGGTTGTCGCAGCACAGCACGGTCACCGGCGCCTCGCGCCCGGCCAGGCCGCGGACCAGGCGGCCGAGCACCGTGTGCGGCGGGCGGCCGGTCAGGTCCAGGCAGGTCTCCGGGTCGTCGCGGCGCAGCCGCCCGGTCGCCGGGTCGTGCCGGTACCCCTTCTCGGTCACGGTCAGCGAGACGACCTTCACGGCCGGGTCGGCGATGCGCGCGACCGTCGCGTCCCCGGTGAGGACCTCGCGGACGGCGCCGATGACCCGCGCCGACGCCGCGCCGGGCCCGCGTTCGAGCACGCTGTAGAGGCCGTCCTGGGGCCCCAGCTGTTCGACCACGGTCGCGCTGCGCTGGGTGATGCCGCAGATGCCCCAGCCGTCGCCGGCGTCCTCGGTGTAGACCGCCTGATGGGCCCGGTGGAACGCGCCGATGCCCAGGTGGACGATGCCGACCGAGGACGGCACCTCCCGGGGCCGGGTCCTCAGCGAGAGCCGCATGTTCTCCCCCACTCACATCACCGCGCCGAGCTGCCAGGGCGCGAACTCCTCATCGCCGAAGCCGAGCTCCTCGCTCGCCGTCCGGTGTCCCGACGCCACCTCCAGGACGCGCTGGAAGATCTGCTCGCCCAGCTCGGCCACCGTGACCTCGCCGTCGAGGATGGCGCCGCAGTCGACGTCCATGTCCTCCTCCATCGCCCGGTACGTCTCGCGGTTGCTGGCGAGCTTCAGGCTCGGCGCCGGCCGGCAGCCGTACACCGAGCCGCGTCCCGTCGTGAAACAGATCAGGTTGGCGCCGCCGGCGACCTGGCCGGTCGCCGACACCGGGTCGTACCCGGGGGTGTCCATGAACACGAAGCCACGCCCGGTGACCGGCTCGGCGTACTCATAGACCGCGGTCAGCGGTGTCGTGCCGCCCTTGGCGACCGCGCCGAGCGACTTCTCCAGAATCGTCGTCAGCCCGCCCGCCTTGTTGCCGGGCGAGGGGTTGTTGTCCATCGACTCGGCGTAGGACTCCCACCAGCGGATCCGCTCGATCAGCCGCTCACCGACGGCGCGGGAGACGGCGCGGCGGGTCAGCAGGTGCTCGGCGCCGTACACCTCGGGCGTCTCGGCCAGGATCGCCGTGCCCCCGTGGCGTACGAGCAGGTCGGCGGCGGCCCCCAGGGCCGGGTTGGCGGTGATGCCGGAGTAACCGTCCGACCCGCCGCACTGCAGGCCGATGACCAGCTCGGAGGCGGGCACCGGTTCGCGGGTGACGGCGTTCGCGACGGGCAGCAGCTCGCCGATCACCTCCAGCCCGCGGCGTACGGTGGACGAGGTGCCGCCGAGCTCCTGGATCGTCATCGTCGGCGTGCCGTCCGGCAGGTCGAAGCCGGTGAGCTGGTTGACCTCGCAGCCGAGGCCGATGACGAGGATCGCGGCGAAGTTGGGGTGCCGGGCGTAGCCGTTCAGGGTGCGGCGCAGCAGCCGGATGCCGTCGCCGTCGGAGGCCATGCCGCAGCCGGTGCCGTGGGTCAGGGCGACGACGCCGTCGACGTTCGGGAACTCCTCCCCCAGCGCCGACGCGCGGCTCGCGATCCGCCTGGCCACCGTGGCCGAGCAGTTCACCGAGGTCAGAATGCCGATGTAGTTGCGCGTGGCGACCCGCCCGTCCGGCCGTACGATGCCCTGGAAGGACGCGGGCGCGGGCGGCGGCTCGACCGGGCGTACCTCGGTGCCGAAGTCGTACGCGCGGTCGTGCGGCCCCATGCCGAGGTTGTGCGTGTGCACGTGGTCGCCCACCCCGATCGGCGCGGTCACGACGCCGATCGCCTGGCCGTACTTGCGCACCGGCGCGCCGACGGCGAGGTCGCGCACGGCGACCTTGTGCCCGCGCGGCACGCCGGGCAGCTCGCGCAGCGCCACCGCCACGTCGTCCGCAGGATGCAGCAGCAGCGTGTCACCAGTCATGCATGCTTCCGTCCTCCAGGCGGTTGACCGGCAGGTACGCCTGCCGATACGGATACTCCGCGGCGGCCTCCTCGTCGATGTCGACGCCGAGACCGGGCTCCTCCGACGGGTACAGCAGGCCGTCCGCGAACCGGTACGAGTGCGGGAAGACCGCGTTCGTCGTCTCCGTGTGCGGCATGTACTCCTGGATGCCGAAGTTGGGCACCGCGACGTCGACGTGCAGCGCCGCCGCCAGGCACACCGGCGACAGGTCGGTCGCGCCGTGCGATCCGGTGCGCACGTGGTACAGGTCGGCCAGGTCGAAGACCCGCCGCAGGTGGGTGATGCCGCCGCCGTGCACGACGTCCATCCGGATGTAGTCGATGAGCTGCTCGGTGATGAGCTGGTGGCAGTCCCAGATCGAGTTGTAGACCTCGCCGACCGCGATCGGCGTCGTCGTGTGCTGCCGGATCAGCCGGAACCCCTCCTGCAGCTCCTCGGAGATCGGGTCCTCCAGCCAGAACAGCCCGTACGGCTCGGCCGCCCTGCCGAGCCGCGCGGCCTCGATCGGGGTGAGCCGGTGGTGCGCGTCGTGCAGCAGGTGGAAGTCGTGGCCGAACCTCTCGCGCACGGCGGCGAACAGACTCGGCACGAAGTTCAGGTACTTGGCCGTCGACCAGGTCGCCTCCTCCGGGCGGTCCCCGGCGACGGCCGGCTCGTACGGCGCGTGGCCCGCGGGCACCCCGTACACCTTCTCCAGGCCCGGCACGCCGGCCTGGACCCGTACGGCCCGGTAGCCCTCATCGAGCAGGCTCCCGACCTGTTCGAGCGCCTCGGGCACGGTCGCGCCGTTCGCGTGCCCGTACACCGTGACGGCATCACGGGAACGGCCGCCGATCAGCTGGTAGACCGGCATCCCGGCGGCCTTGCCCTTGATGTCCCACAGTGCGGTGTCGACCGCCGCGACCGCGGTCATCGTCACCGGCCCGCGCCGCCAGTACGCCCCCTTGTGGAGGTACTGCCAGGTGTCCTCGATCCGGCTCGCGTCGCGACCGATCAGCAGGGGGCACACGTGATCCCTCAGGTACGACGCGACCGCCAGCTCCCGGCCGTTCAGGGTGGCGTCGCCCACCCCGGTCAGCCCGTCATCGGTGATCAGCTTCAGGGTCACGAAGTTGCGGTCCGGGCAGGTGACGATGACCTTGGCCTCGACGATGTTCACCGGTCAGCCCGTCTGTACCCAGGCGTGCTCGGGGTCGAGGTAGGGGATCATCTGCCGCCCCCGCCCCGCCATCACCCACAGGTAGCAGAGCTTGTAGCCGGGCGCGGCGACGACCGGATGGTAACCGGCCGGGATCGCGGCGACGTCGCCGTCGCGCACGGTGAAGGCCTCCTCGTTCTCGCCGTCGTAGCGCAACTGGATGCCGAAGCCGTTCTCCGGTTCCAGCTTGAACAGGTAGACCTCCTCCAGCTGCACCTCGCGCGGCGGCTCGTGGGTGTCGTGCTTGTGCGGCGGGTAGCTGGACCAGTTGCCGGGCGGGTTGATCGTCTCGCCGAGCAGCAGGCGTCCCGCGTCGTCGTCCGGGCCGAGGATCGTGCGGACCGTACGGGACCAGTTGCCCTCGCCCCGCTCGGCCACGTCCTGGTCGTCCGGGCCGATGATGCGCGCCGTGCCGGGCCGTCCGTCGCCGAGCGGCGCCGTGCAGACCACGATCTGCGCCGGGCCGCCGGTCGCCCGGAACACCAGCGGCGTTCCGGGCGGGGCGTACACGGTGTGGCCCGGCCCCTCGAAGACGTCGCCGCGTCCGCCCGCGGTGCCGAGCCCGTCGACGTCGACGACGCCGGAGAGGACGACGGCCGCGATCTCGGTGTCGCGGGTGAGCTCAAGGGTCTCGCCGTCGGCCAGGTCGGCCACCTCGAGCCCGATCAGCTCGGTCTCCTTGCCCGGGGTCAGCAGGGTTCTCAATCTCTCTCCTTGATCTGGGTGACCAGCTGCGTGGGGTTGACGAAGCGCAGTGCCACGACGAGCAGCACCAGCATGAACAGGGTGTAGATCACGGCCATCGCGTCGATCTCCTGCTGCGCGCGGATGCCCGCCGCCGAGACCGAGTAGTACAGCGCGACGACCAGGGTCTGGCTGTCGGATCCGGCGGTGAGGAACGTCAGCTCGAACATGCCCACCGTGCGGACGAGGATGAGGACCGCCGCGGCGAGCATGCCGGGGATCAGCAGCGGCCCGAGGATGCGGGTGAAGATCACGCGGGTGCGGGCGCCGCACATCCGCGCGGCCGACTCGATCTTCGGGTCGATCTGCTCGATGAACGGCGTCATGACGAGGATCACGAACGGAACGGCCGGCACCAGGTTGGCCAGGATGACACCGCTGAGTTTGCCGGCCAGGTGGAACTTGTAGAGCACGGTCGCGAGCGGCACGCCGTACGTGATCGGCGGGATGAGGATGGGCAGCATGAAGGCGACCATCAGCACCCGCTTGCCGGGGAAGGTCCGCCGGGCCAGCGCGTACGCGGCGGGCACGCCGACGACCAGCGAGACCACCACCACCGCCAGCGCGACCTCCAGGGTCACGACCAGCACGTTTCCGAGGTCGAACTCGCGCCACGTCGTGCCGTACCAGCGTGAGGTCCACCCGGACGGCAGCCAGCCGCTGAACCACCTCGTGCCGAAGGAGTCCACCACGACCGCGCCGACGACACCGGCGAGGATCAGCAGGAAGAAGACGACCGCGCCCCAGACCAGCCAGGCGCCGGGCCGGAGGGCGAGCCGCCGGCGCTCCGTCATGATCGCGGTGCTCATGATCGCGCTCCCCTCCTCACTCGCTCCGTCATCCCTTGCCTCCCGTCGCACCGCGGTACAGGGTGGCCCGCCAGCCGAGGACCAGCCCGACGACGATCAGCTCGACCGCGCCCATGATCATTGCGATCGCCGAGGCCATCGAGTAGTCGTACTGCTCGAAGGCCGCGTGGAAGGCCGCGATCGAGATCACCCGGGTCGTCCCCGACGGGTCACCGACCATGACCGCCGAGGGGAACACCGAGAAGGCCAGCACGAACGTCAGGCAGAACGTGATGGCCAGCCCCGGCGCCAGCAGCGGCAGCGTGATGAACCGGAACCGCTGCCACCACCCCGCGCCCATCGTCGCCGCGGCCCGCTCCAGCGTCGGGTCGATGCCGCTGAGGTAGGACAGCGTCAGCAGGAACGCGAACGGGAACCCCGAGATGATCAGCGAGAACAGCACACCCCAGTAGTTGTGCGTGAACCGCACCGGATGGTCCACGATCCCCACGTCGAGCAGCAGCCGGTTGAGCCAGCCGGTGGGACCCATGAACGCCAGCAGCCCCTCCGCGGTCAGCACGGTGCCGAGGGTGATCGGCACGACGAGGATCGTGGTGATCGTCCGTTTGCCGCGGAACCGCCCGCGCATCCGGTACGCGATCGGCACCGACGCGATGACGTTGAACAATCCGGCGGGCAGGCTGAGCTTCAGCGTGGTCCAGATGGTGTTCCGCAGGTAGGAGTCGGCGAAGAAGGCGTGGTAGTCCGCGAACGGCCCCGAGCCGTACCGCTGCACCGTCTCCGAACCGGGCTGCGGCTGGAAGGACAGCTGCAGTCCGTACACGAACGGGTAGATGAACAGCGCCACGATGAACACGACCGCCGGCACCAGGAGCAGCAGCGTCCGGTCCATGCCCCGGTCGGCGAGGCGGTGCCGCAGCGCGATGCGCCCCGCGGTCGCCGGGGCCGCCACCTAGGCCACCTCCTCGGGCGCGGCCGGGCTGTCGGCCGCGAACACCAGCACCCGCTCCGGCGGCACCGACACCGTCACCCGGTCGCCGGGGGCGAGACGAGCCTGGACCCGCAGGTGGAGCTCGTCGCCGCCGGCCGTACGCGCCTGGACCGCCTGCTCGCGGCCCTGGAACTCCACGACCTCGACGTCGACCTCCATGGCGTTCGGGCCGTCGCCGACGGTGAAGTCCTCGGGCCGGATGGCGGCGACCGCGGTCTCGCCGAGGTCCTCACGCCGGGTGCCGGTCAGCTCGCCGAGCACCACCGTCTTGTCACCCGCGGTCGTTCCCGACCCGGGCGAGACCGGCAGCTCCAGCTCGTTCCGGTACCCCATGAACCCGGCCACGAAGCGGTTCGCGGGCTCGGTGTAGACCGTCTCCGGCGGGCCGACCTGCTGGACCTTTCCCTCACGCAGCAGCACGAGCCGGTCGGCGAGCGACAGCGCCTCCTCCTGGTCGTGCGTGACGTAGACGGTGGTCAGCCCGAGCGTCTGGTGGATGCGCTTGATCTCGGTGCGCATCTCCAGGCGCAGCTTCGCGTCGAGGTTGGACAGCGGCTCGTCCATCAGCACCAGCGCGGGCTCCATGACGATCGCGCGGGCGATCGCGACGCGCTGCTGCTGCCCGCCCGACAGCTGGCCGGGGAACTTGGCGGCATGGTCGCCGAGCTGGACCAGCGCCACCGCCTCCTCGACCCGCCGCCGCGCGTCGGCCTTGGCGACCTTGGCCATCTTCAGGCCGAAGCCGATGTTGGCGCGCACCGACATGTGCGGGAACAGCGCGTAGTTCTGGAAGACCATGCCGAAGCCGCGCTGCTCCGGCGGCAGCGTGTCGATCCGCCGCCCGTCGAGCGTGATGGAGCCGTTCGTCAGCGGCAGCAGGCCGGCCAGGCAGTTGAGCGCGGTCGACTTTCCGCACCCGCTCGGGCCGAGCAGCGCGACGAACTCCCCGCCCTCGATGGTGAGGTCGAGCCCGTCGAGCGCGAGCACCTCCCCGAAGCCGCGGCTCACGTGGTCGAGCCGCAGCTCCGAGATCTTCGATCCGGTCACGGGCCCTCCTTCGTCGGGAGGGTGACCAGACGGACGTGTCCTTTGGTTCGCTCGCTCCGCTCGTTCACGGACCCTCCTTCGTCGGGAGGGTGACCAGGCGGACGTGTTCCCTGGTTCGCTCGCTCCGCTCGTTCACGGACCCTCCTTCGTCGGGGGAGTGACCAGGCGGACGTGTCCTTTGGTTCGCTCGCTCTGCTCGTTCACTTCTTGACCTTGCCGCTGCCGACGGTCCGGTCCCACTGGTCGAACGCGGCGACCTGCTCCTTGGCGGGCAGCGAGGTCTCCGTGGGGAACTTGGGGATCCACTGGTCGTACTCCGGCCGACCGAACTGCTGGATGACCTGCTGGGACTTCTGCGGCGCCATCTGCACGGTGACGCCGTTCACGGCCGGGCCCGGGTAGAAGTAGCCGTCGTCGTAGGCCTTCGCCTGCTGCTGCGGGGTGAGCATCCACTTGATCAGCTGGAGGTCCGCGGACAGCACATCGGCGGAGACCCCGCGCGGCACGACGGCGTACTGGGCGTCGGTCACCCAGTGCATGCCCTTGAGGTAGGCGACCTTGTCACCGGCCGGGACCTGACCGAGCGCCCGCGGGTTGATGTCCCAGCCCGTCGTGGTGGCGATGATGTCGGCCGAGCCGTTGGCCAGGTTGGACATCGTCTCCGAGGTCTTGGAGGGGTAGTAGTCGACGTACTTGGTGAGTTCCTGTAGGTACGACCAGGTCTTGGACCAGCCGGCCTTGGGGTCCTTCGGGTTGGAGTCGCCGAGGATGTAGGGCAGGCCCATGAGGAACGTACGGCCGGGGCCGGAGTTGGCGGGGCGGGCGTACTGGAACTTCTTCGGGTGCGCCTTCGCCCAGGCGAGGAGCTCCTCCGCGGTCGCCGGCGGCTTGCTCACCGTCTTGGGGTTGTACTCGATCAGCGGCCCCGAGGGGTAGTAGACGACCTCCACGCCGTGGCCCTCGGCGAGCTCCTGCATCTTCTGCGCCGGGGCCTGGTAGTTCGGGTTGCCCAGGCGGCTCGCGTAGTCGTCGGTCTTGACCCACAGGTTCTGATCGATGCCGGCGGACAGGGCGTCGGTGCCGGTCAGGACCAGGCCGATCTGCACCTGGCCGGCGCTCTGCTGCGCCTTGATCTTGCCGGGCAGCTCGGGCGCCGTGGCGTTGGTGTAGGTGACCTTCTTGATGACCTTGGGGTGGCTCTTGACGAACTCGTCGATCATTCCCTTGGTGAGCTGGAGGTTGCCCGCCACATCGATGATGTTGAGGGTCACCGGGTTCTTCGGGCTGTCCGGCACGTTCGCCGGGGTGAGGTCCTTGGCCCCGCCCCCCGCATTCGGCGAGCCGCACGCACCCGCCAGGACGAGAACCGCCGCGAGACACAACGTCTTGACACGCATCAGGGGATTACCTTCCCGTCGGATCGCGCGGCACGGCGGTCGACGCCCGCACGATCAGCTGGCATTCAAGTCCCCGGCGGAGATCCCCCGACTCGGCGCCGGTGACGTTCAGGAGGCTCACGAGCAGCTCGACGGCCGCGCGGCCCGCTCGTTCGTTCTGCATGGACACGGTGGTCAGCGGCGGGGTGGCCATGCCCGCCATCGGTATGTCGTCGAACCCGACGACGCTCATCTCGCCGGGAACGGACACACCCCTGTCGGCCAGCCGGGACATCACCCCGAGGGCCATCAGGTCGTTGTAGGCGATGATCGCCGTCACGTCCTCGGCGAGTGCCAGGTCGGCGGCCTGCGACCCGCCCTCGAAACGCGGCGCGAACGGCCCCAGCTCCACGATCTCGATGTCCTGCCGGGCGAAGCGGCGCAGCCCGCGCCGGCGCTCCCGGTTCGACCACGAGACGCGTGGCCCGCTCAGGTAGGCGACCCTGCGGTGCCCGAGAGCGGCGAGGTGCTCGATCGCCTGGCGCATGCCGCCCGCGGTGTCCATGAGGACGGCGGGCTGGCTGCGCACCTGACGGTTGATGAGCACCAGGGACGTCGTGCCGACGACGCGTTCGAGCTGGGCCTCCGACATGCGTGAGGAGCAGAGGATGACGCCGTCGACCTGTTTCGCCATCGCCTGGACGAGGGCGATCTCCTCTGTGGCGTTCTCGTCACAGTCCGCGAGGAAGACGGCGTAGTCCGCCTCACGGGCCCGCGCCTGGACCCCTTTCAGGACGCCCGGGAAGAAGGGGTTGGACAGGTCGGGAACGATCACGCCCAGATTGCCGGTCTTCCCGGTGATCAAGCCCCGGGCCGCGCGGTTCGGCCGGTAGCCCAGCCGCTCCGCGGTCGCCAGGACGTGGTGCCGGGTCTCGTCTCGCACCATCTCCGGCACGGTGAACGCCCGGGAGACGGTGGAGACCGACACCCCCGCCTCACGGGCCACGTCCTGGATGGTCACCGGCACCGGTTCTCTCCTCCCGCGGTCGGATGAGTGAAACTCTGCAATCCTTTGCAAAGCGCGTCAATGTGACCTTTGGGCCATAAGACCCTTACCTGGCGTTCGCCCAGATGTCCGATAAGCCCCCGTAGGCGGCCGAGAGGGCTGAGCCGATGCCGACCGGGGCCGGAGCGTACGGCTCCGGGCGAACAGACGGCGCGGGACGTGCACCGCGCCCGGGTCGGCATCCTCCGGCCAGGACGGCGCGTCGCGACCGGTCACCGGCCCACACCGGCGGATCGCGGCAAGCCCGTACCCGGTCAGGCGCCGCCGAGAAGGATGCGGGTGTTGTCCCAACCCTCCAGACCCGGATCCAGGAAGGCCAGATCGGCGGGCGTACGGAGACGATGCCAGCCGGGGCCGGAGCGTACGGCTCCCGGACGCGCCGCCGCGGCGCGCAGGCGGCGTGGGGCGTCCGCCGTGTCCAGATCGACGTCCTCCAGCCAGGACGGCGCGGGCAGCCGGGCGGCCAGTGCGACCAGCCCGCCGCCCTTCGCCGGGCAGATCGCGACCTCTCCCCCGCCCAGGGAGCGGAACAGCTTGCCGAGCAGCAGGGACGGCAGATCGGGGGCGTCGTGGGCGACCACGGCGGCCTGGTCGGCGCCGAGACCCGCCAGCGCGTCGAGCAGCGGCCGCAGACCGGTGGTCCGGACGATCTCGGTGCCCGGCCAGGTGATCGCCTCGGCCTCGGGGTCGGGGTCGGGGCCGGTCAGGGCCAGGACGGGTGTGACGAACTCCAGTCCGGCGACCACCTCGTAGGTGTCCTCCAGCACGGCGAGCCGGAACTTCGCCGGGTCGGCGCCGGGCGGGGTCGCGACCGTGTTCCCGGCCAGGACGGCGACGAAGCGGGAGGTCACGTGGCGGGCTCTCCGTCCGCCAGGGGCAGGCCCGCGGTGGCGGCGACGCCTTCGAGGTAACCGCGGGCGCGCTCGGTGCGGGGGTAGCGGTTGACCAGTTTCCAGAACGCCGGGCCGTGACCGGGCTCGATGAGATGGGTCAGCTCGTGCACGAGGACGTAGTCGACCACCCATCCGGGCATGCCGCGCAACTGCGCGGAGAGCCGGATGGTGCGGTCTTCGGGCGTACAGGAACCCCAGCGGCTGCGCTGGTTGCCGACCCAGCGCACGCTCGCCGGCGCGGCGCGGCCGTCGAGGTAGCGCAACGCGAGTTCGCGGGCACGATCGAACAGCGCCGCGTCGCTGGGGTGCCGACGCGCCTCGCGCCGTGCCAGCCGTTCGAGCACGGTCGCGATCCATTCCTGCTCTTCGTCGTCGCTCAACCCGGCCGGCATCATCACGACCGTCTTGTCGCCATCACGGCGCGCGGTGACCGTGCGGCGGCGTCGGGAACTGCGACGAACCTCTATCTCGCCTGTGGGGGGCACCGTAGCACCGTACCGAAAACTTTGTTTTCTCCACAGGGGGTGGATCGCATCGATGCAGGTAGAACCGGGGCAATTGGATCATCCCCAGGGCTATCCACACCCATGTACGCAGGTTGTCCACAGGGACGCTCCGGCCCGTCCCCACCGGGTCCCCAGGCCTGTCCACAGGCTCTCGTTGACGCCTGTCCGGCTCTGCTCCTAGCGTCACGCGAACCGGGGGTCCCCGCGGCGCACGGGACGGACGCCGACTGGGAAGGGGGCGGCCGAACCGGCGCACGGGGGCTTTCCGGGCACACACGACCACCCGGCACGGGTTTCCGAGCACTCGGGGGCCATCTCGAATTCCTCATCCGCGCAAGCAGGACCGCGGGCCCCGAGGCGGGTCCTAGAGGCAGGTCCTAGGGTCTGTCTCGAAGTGGTCGGGTCGTGAGTTTTCCACAGCCGTGTGTGTGGTCTTTCTTTGGTGTGTGGGGGGCTTGACAATGGAAGTGGGGTCGGCGCCCCCTGGGCGGGCCAGGGCCCC
>NZ_JBHLZP010000184.1:0-14914 GCF_042429965.1 Actinoallomurus acaciae | reverse complement strand
CGGCGGCGGCCTCGGCGCGCTTCTGCTCGGCGTACTCGGCGGGCGCCAGGCGGGTGTGGCCCTGCTCGCCGAGGCTCAGGTGGACCAGGGTGGCGCGTCCTCCGGCCCCGGCCACCGCGGCGGCCAGCGGACCGGCGATGACCTCCGCGTCGAACGCGTGCGCGCCGACGACGAGGAGCGAGCCGATGCCCCCGGGGTCCTCGGCCACGCTCATCGGACCGCCCCCTCACCCATCGCCTGCTGGACCTGCCGTGACGCGGCCAGGTACAGGAACACCAGCGGGATCATCGACATCGCCAGGCCGGCGAAGAGCATCCCCCAGTCGGTGTTGTACTGACCGACGAAGCCCGCGATGGCCAGCGGCAGCGTCTTCTTGCCCTCGTCGAAGGTGAACAGCAGCGGGAAGTAGAAGTCGTTCCACACCGCGATGCCGGTGAAGACCGCGACCACGCCGACCGCCGGGCGCATCTGCGGCAGGATCACCCGGAACAGCACCCGCCATTCGGCCGCACCGTCCATCCGCGCCGCCTCTTCCAGCTCGCGCGGGATGACCCGCATGAAGTTGGCGAAGATCAGCATGCCGAACGGGATCCGCATGGCGGTGAAGACCAGGACGAGACCGAGCCGGCTGTCCAGCAGGCCCAGCGACTTGAGCAGGTTGAACATCTCGACCGAGGCGAGCCGCGCGGGCACCATGATGCCGACCAGGAACACGCCGAGCAGCGCGTTGCCCCACCACAGCCGGTACCGGCTCAGCGGGTACGCCGCCAGCAGGCAGACGGTGATGGTGATCAGCACCGCGCCGACGCTGACGACCAGGCTGTTGACGAAGTAGCGCGCGAAGTCTGCCTGCGCCCAGGCGTGGCGGAAGTTCGCCAGGCTCCAGGAGCCGGGCGGCGTCAGCGGATGCGCGTAGATCTGCTGGGTGGTCTTGAAACACGACACCAGGAGCAGGTAGATGGGCAACAGCACCAGCAGTGCCCAGCCGAGCAGCATCGCCCAGCCCGGCAGCCGTTTCGCCCGATACGCCAGGGCGGTCATGAGATCGCCTTCCGGTCGAAGAACCGCAGGATCAGCACGGAGCACACCGCGAGGAACACGAACAGCAGGCCGCCGAGCGCCAGGGCCAGCCCGATGTCGGTGATGCCGCTGCTGCCGACCGCGCCGAAGGCCAGCCGGTAGAACTGCGTCACCAGCACGTCGGTGGAACGTGACGGGTCCCCGCCGACGCCCTCCATCACGTACACCGTGTCGAACTGGTTGAAGGCGTTGATGACGGTGAGCGTGGTCAGCGAGGCCACCGCCGGGAGCAGCGAGGGGATCGCGATGCTGCGCAGCATCCGGCCCGCGCGCGCCCCGTCCAGCGCGGCCGCCTCGAAGATCTCGGCGGGCATCGCGTTGAGCGCGCCCGCGAAGACCAGGATCGGCAGGCCGATCCAGTTCCAGGCGTCGACCGCGATGAGGATCCACAGCGCCTTGTGCGGGTCGCCCAGCCAGGTCAGCTTGCCCGTGCTCAGCCCCAGCGAGTGCAGGATCGCCTGGCCCGGCCCGTCGGGCATCAGGATGAGCCGCCACAGCGCCCCGACGAGGACCGGGCTCAGCAGGGCCGGAAAGAAGAACACCGACTGGAAGAACCGGTAGCGCCGGCCCCGCAGGAACAGCAGCCAGGCGATCAGCAGGCCCAGTGCGGTCTGCAGCACCATGATCCCGGCGAACCACAGGCAGTTGTGCCAGAACGCGCTCGCCACCGCGCCGCGCTGCGCCCCCGAGAGCAGACGGCGGAAGTTGCCGAGCCCGACGAACCCGCCGCGCTGCACGCCGATCCACGCGTACAGGCTGCCGAACAGCGACGCCAGCAGCGGGTACAGCACGAACACGCCGTACAGCAGCAGCGCCGGCAGGGCGAACAGCAGGCCGGTCGTGTGCAGGCGGAGCCGGGCCCGCCGCCTCCGCGCCACGGCGGCCGGCCGTGGCGCGGGGACGCGCGAATCGCTCGCGGGCCCGGTCTCGGTCTCTGTGGTGGGGCTCATCACGGCGTCGGCTTGAACCAGGCGCTCACGCCCTTGTCCATCTCGGCCGCCAGTGCCTGCGGGGTCTTGCGGCCGGTGACCACGTCGACGATGCCCGCCTGCAGGATGGAGGAGGCGGTCGGCGTCTGCCAGCGGAACCCGACGAGCGTCACGTACGGCATGCTGTGCGCCTGCATGGCGACCATCTCCTTGAGCACCGGGTCGCTCGGCGTGACGCCGTCACGGGCGGGCGGCCAGCCGAGCCGGTCGGCGAACTCCTTGGCGAAGTCGGCCGAGCCGATGAACCGCAGCACCTTCAGCGCGGCGGTCTCGTGCTTGCTCGTGGAGACCAGCCCGTACGAACCGTCGGAGAAGCTGGAGGTGTACGCCGTGCCACCGGCCTGGTCCGGCGGGAACGGGAAGATGGAGAACTTCAGGTTCGGGTTCTGCGCCTTGAAGCTGCCGTTCTCGTACGAGCCGCCGAAGAACATCGCGGCCTTGCCGGTGACGAACTGCTGCACCGCCGCGGTGTAGTCGGTGCCCGAGAAGCCGTCCTCGTAGTACGGCGCCAGGTCCTTCACCCGCTGGAGCACCTTGACGAAGCGCGGGTCGGTGAATTTCGCCTTCCCGGTCATCATCTCCTGGTAGAAGTCAGGACCGTAGATGCCGGGCCCCATGACACCGGTATTGATCTCCATGGCCCACCCGGTGCCGTCCGCACCGCCCGCGGCGATCGGCGTGACACCGGCCGCCTTGAGCTTCTGGCAGTCCTTGAGGAACTCCGCGTACGTCTTCGGGACCGAGAGCCCCGCCTTGGCGAACAGGGCCTTGTTGTAGTAGACGCCCATGTTCACCGTGGAGTACGGGACGCCGTAGTACTTCCCGTCCTTCTTGGCCTTGGCGCCCTCCAGAGCGGACGGGCTGAGCTGCTTCAGCTCGGGCACCTTGTCATCGAGCGGCTTGAGGTAGCCGGCGTTGACCAGCGGCTGGAGCTCGCCGTACGCCTTGAGCTGCGCGATGTCCGGCCCCTTGCCGCCGCGCAGGGCGACGCCCAGGCGGTTCTGATAGTCGGCGTCGGGGATGAAGTTGAGCTTCACCTTCACGCCCGGGTTCTTCGCCTCGAAGCCGGCGAAGATCTGCTGCATGGCGGCCTTGTCGTCCGTCCGCCAGGTCCAAAGACTCACCGTGTCGCCGCCAGACCCGCTGCCACCCGATCCTCCACAGGCGACTCCGGCGAGGGTGACGAAGGACAGTGGCAGCGCCAAACGGAGCAGGGACGAGAGGCGACGCCTCCCACCAGGAACAGATGCCATGTGCGCTCCTTCAAAGTCGTTAGGTTGTTATAACGTTTCCGCCTCCCGGGCGCAATACCTCGCAGAACACTCGACCGGCGGCGACGTCCGCCCGGGCGCGGGTGCCCGGGAGTCCATGACGCGACGGTCCGGCGACGCACTCCCGGACCGCACTCGCTCGTGGCACTTGCGGACCGCGTCACGACGTCATGGGCGCCCTGGACGGGATCGCTTCTTCACGCGCCGAATCCATACCTCTACGGCGAAATCGGGTCCCCACCGAACGCGGAGGTGTTCCGGCCCGAACGGCATTTTCACGGTGACATCAGCGCATCTGCCCGCAGCCACAAGGCACGGCGGTGTGACATGGTTCGACCAGAACGCTCTTCCCGGTTCCCATTCGAGAAAGGCGCGTCGTGGTGGATCCAGATGACGCCGTCAACGATCCAGATCGGGCCCGTGAGGTATACGGACGGCTGATGGCGACCGGTGACGAGGACGAGGTGGCCGAGGCCGGCTTCCTGCTCGCCGCTCTGGAGAGGAACCTCGGCCGGACGGCGGAGGCGCGTACGGCCTTCGAGCGCGCCATCGCCACCGGGCACGCCGAGGTGGCTCCCAAGGCATGGGGCAACCTCGCGGTCCTCGAGGCGATGGACGGGCGGGTCGAGGCGGCGCGTGCCGCCTTTCGGGAGGCGATCGCCAGCGCTCACCCCGAGCATGCTCCACAGGCGATGTTCAACCTCGGGCTGTTCGAGCGCAGGCAGGGCAACGTGCGTGCGGCCCGTGAGCTCTACCGGCAGGTGATCGCCACCGGGCATCACGAGCACGCGCGCAAAGCCCTGCTCAACCTCGGCAACCTGGAAGCCGAGCAGGGCAGCACGGCCGAGGCCCGCGACCTCTACCAGCGAGCCCTGGCCACCGGCCACTCCGACACCCAGACGCGGGCCCGCCAGGGACTGCGGCGGCTCGACCATGCCGCGCAGCGCTACTTCCGCGACGTCCCGCCCTACGCCGGCCCGGACCCGGAGGTCATCCGGCGAAGGCTCTACCTCGACCCCGACGAGATCGAGGACGCGAACTGGGTCACCGGCCACCGCCCCGCCTACGGGAACGGGGAGATCGAGATCTCGACCCGGGACGGCGAGACGCACGTCGTGTTCCTGGACCGGCGAGAGCCGGACGACTTCCACGCGTACATGTACCTCAAGAGCCGCTTCGGCCTGGAGTGAACCCGGTCTCGGGGGCCGACCCGGCCAGGCCGGCCCCCGATCGGGCGCTTCCTTCGCGCGTCACCGTCCGGCGCGCAGCTCACGGGCGAGCAGCCATGCCAGGTACGCTCCGCCGGTCGCGCCGGACACCACGCCGACCGGCAGCCCTCCGGGGAAGACGCGCTCCGCGGCGATGTCTCCGGCCACGGTCAGCAGCGCGCCCGTCAGCGCGGCCGGCAGCACGCCGGGTCCGGATGCCCCGGTCAGCCGCCGGGCGACCTGGGGTGCGGCGAGCGCGACGAAGCTGATCGGACCGGCGGTCGCGGTGGCCAGACCCACCAGCGCCACGCCGAGCAGGGCGAGCACCAGACGCGTCGTCTCCACCCACAGACCGAGCCCGCGGGCGGTGTCATCGCCCATCTCCAGCATGGGCAGCCACCTTGCCGCCGCCAGCGCGAGCGGGAGGAGAACGGCGAGGGCCGCGGCCGCGGGAAAGAACTCCGTCCAGCCTCGCCCGTTCAGGCTGCCGACCAGCCAGACCTGTGCGACCTGCGCGTCCTCCAGCCGCGCGCGGGTCAGCAGATAGCCGGTGGCCGCGTGCAGCAGGGCACCGACCCCGATGCCGACCAGGATCATGCGGTATCCCTGGACGCCCCGCCGGAACGCCAGGAGGTACACCAGGGCGGCGGTGCCCAGCCCACCGGCGAGCGCGCCGGCCGCGGTCATACCGATCCCGGCGTGCACCACCGTGATCGCCAGCACCGCGCCCGTGGACGAGCCGGAGGTGAGGCCTATGACGTCCGGGCTGCCCAGGGGGTTGCGGGTCAGGCTCTGGAAGACCGCGCCGCTGGCGCCGAGCGCGAGGCCGACCACGGCGGCGCACAGCAGCCGGGGCGCGCGGAGCGTGTAGAGCAGGAACTCATCGCTGCGGCTGCCGTGGCCGGTGAGCGTCCGGAGCGCCTCGGCCGGTGTCATGTCGCCGTACAGGAAGGTTCCGGCCAGGCCGGCGAGGACGGTGAGGGCGACCAGCGCCGAGGTGACGGTCAGGGATCGGCGCCGGATCCGGAAGGAGATCTCCACGCCGCGCGGGCGTACCGTGAACATGGTCACGCTTGCACGATCCTCCGCTGCCGGACCAGTGCGATGAAGACGGGCGCACCGATGATCACCGCGACCAGGCCGACCTGGAGCTCGCCGGGGCGCACCACCACGCGTCCGAGGACGTCGGCGACGAGCAGCAGCACCGGCGCGAGGACGATCGAGTACGGCAGCAGCCACCGCTGGTCCGGGCCGGTGATGAGGCGGGCGATGTGCGGCACGGCGAGGCCGACGAACCAGATCGGCCCGGCGGCGGCGGTCGCCGTCCCGCACAGCAGGGTGATCGCGATCGCGGCGAGCGCCCGTGTCCGGCCGAGGCGTATGCCGAGCGCGCGGCCGGTCTCCTCGCCGAGGGCGACGGCGTTGAGCTGCCGGCCGAGCCCGAGGGCCAGCAGCAGGCCCACGACGGTGAAGGGCAGCAGCGGGTAGAGCACATTCGCCCCTCGGCCGGCGAGGGAGCCGATCTCCCAGAACCGGTACCGGTCGAACACGTCGGGCCGCAGCAGCACCATCGCCTGGATGAACGCGGTCAGCACCGCGGTCAGCGCGGTTCCCGCGAGGGCGAGCCGCACCGGGTCGGCCCGGCGGCCGGCCGAGCCGAGCAGGTGGACGGCCAGAGCGGCGAGGGCGGCACCGGCGAGGGCGAACCAGACGTACTCGATGGGCGCGGTCAGCCCCGCGAGGCCCATCGCGGCGACCACCGCCGCCGAGGCGCCGGAGTTGATCCCGAGCACGCCCGGGTCGGCCAGGGGGTTGCGGGTGATGGCCTGCATCAGCGCCCCGGCACCGCCGAGGCCGGCACCGGCCATGACGCCGATCAGCGTGCGGGGGATCCGGAGACCGCGGACGATCTGTTCGTCGTCGGTGCCGTGGTAATGGAACAGGGCGTCCCACACGGTGGACAGCGGAATGTTCTTGGCTCCGACCGCGAACCCGGCCATGGTGGCGGCCACGAGCGCCGCCAGCGCCACGACCAGCCCGAAGATACGGATCGCGGCGCCGCGCCGGGGGCCACGTGACCCGCGTGCGGCCGGCGCACGGCCGAGGGTCGTCGTCAACTGCCACTCCTCCCGGCGCGCCGCGACGCGGATCACCACCAGACGGGCTGGATCTTTGCCCAGAATTAGGTAAGGCTAACCTGCATTAGGCAAGCCTAACTTATAACCGGCCCTTATCTGGAGAGCGCCTTTATGACGATGCCTGTGAGACCTCGATGAGCCGCCGTCCGGCCCGACCACCCGGACTCACCACGCGCTCCGGTCGCCCGATGCGACTCTTTCACGTTCGCGTGACGGCCCGCGTGCCGATCGCGCCGCGGATGCTCCGCGTCTCGCTGGCCGGAGACGACCTGGCCGACTTCGTCGGAGACGGCCCCGACCAACGCGTGAAGCTGCTGCTTCCCCGCGAGGGCCAGGACCGCCCGCAGGTCACGTACGGCATGACGCCCGCCGACCTCCTCGCGCTTCCCGAGGAGGTACGCCCGGTGATGCGCACGTACACGATCCGGCGACACCGTCCCCGGAGCGGCGAGGTCGACATCGACTTCGCCGTGCACGACGGCCCCGGTCCGGCGACCCGGTGGGCGGTCGGCGCCCAGCCCGGCGACCGCGCCGCGCTGTACGGGCCGATCTCGGCGTACTCGCCGACGCCCGGCACCGACTGGCAACTGCTCGCGGGGGACAAGACCGCCCTGCCGGCGATCTGCGCGATCGTCGAGTCGCTGCCGCCGGACACTCCGGCCCGCGTGTTCGCCGAGGTCGACGACCTCGAGTGCTCCGGCCTGCTTCGCGACGGCGAGCGGACCCAGGTCACCTGGTGCCGCCGCGCCGCCGGGGAACGGCTGCTGGCGAGCATTCGCGCGGCCGACCTCCCGCGCGGGCGGCCTTACGCCTGGGTCGCGGGCGAACGGTCCCAGGTGGCCGACGTACGCCGCCATCTCGTCGAGGAACGCGGCATCGACCGCGACGACGTCTATTTCTCTGGATACTGGCGCATCGGAAAGGCAGAAGGCCAGGCATGAAGAAGAACATCAGATGGGCGATTCTGCTGGTCGCCGCCCTCTCCCTCGCGGCCGGCTGCACGAACAGCGCGAACACCGACACCGCGAAGGCCGCGGATAAGGGCTTTCCGGTCAGCGTCAGCGGCAAACTCGGCACCGCGACCATCACGCACCGGCCGAAGCGCGTCGTGGCGCTGTCCTGGACCGACGCCGACATCGCCCTCTCGCTCGGCGTCACACCGATCGCCATGCAGAAGATCCCGGTCGTCGCGGGCGGCGTCGAACCGTGGACGAAGCAGTGGCTGAAGGGCGCCACCCCCACGCTGCTGGACACCTCCAAGGGCGACCCCATCGACAAGATCGTCGCCTTGAAACCGGACCTGATCCTGGCGACCAAGGACTACGCGCTCCAGCAGAGCTATCCGCAGCTGTCGAAGTTCGCGCCCGTCGTGAGCTACGTCAACGGCCCCAACCTCGACACCTGGCAGGACGCGACGCGCACCATCGCCAAGGCGCTCGGCGTCCCCGACCGCGCATCCGGGGTCATCTCGAAGACGGAGAGCCAGATCAGCCAGACCAAGGCCGCGCACCCGGAGCTGAACGGGAAGACCTACACCTTCCTCATCTCCCCCAATGACAGCGGCATCTGGGCGATCAACACGACCAAGGACGTCTCCGCGCAGTTCATGGCCTCACTCGGCCTGAGCCTGACCCCCACGGTCACGAAGATGCCGACGAGTTCGACGCCCGGCCGCGCGTTCATCAGCTTCGAGAATCTCGACAAGGCCGACGCCGACATCATCATCCTCACCGGGCCGCCCGGAACGCCCGCGAAGATGAAGGCCATCCCCGGCTTCCGCCACCTCAAGGCGATCACCAAGAACGCGTACGTCCCGCTGGACCTGGTCCCCGCCGAGGCCATCGGCTTCCCCTCGGCGCCGAGCCTGGACTGGGCGCTGAAAAACCTGATCCCCGACCTCTCCCAGGCCGCCAAGCGGTGAGCGTGGGGGGAGGCGGGCCGTTTCCTGACCGCCCGCCTCCCCCGGCACGCCCGCCAGGATCACCCGGTCACGCCTTAGGTTAGGGTTACCTTGCCTATTTGCGACAGTACGTTGTAAATTGCGGCCCACCTGTTCCGCCGTCGGGGGGAGACCATGAGATCCACGCAAGACGCTTCGCGTCGCAAGGCGTTCCGCGAGCTGACCCGTCCGGTCCGCGGAGCGCTCCGCCTCGCGACCGTGCTGCAGGCGGTCGCGGCCGTCATGGTCCTGATCCCCTTCGCCGCCGTGTACGAGCTGGCCGAGCGTTCGATGCGCGGCTCACCCGGCAACGGCGTCTGGGTGATCGTCGGCGTGGCCGGCGGCGCCGCCGTGGCCTACTTTCTCCTCGGCGGCGCCGCCGTCACCGTCAGCCACGGCGCCGACGCCGATCTCTCGCTCACCCTGCGGCGGCGTGTCGCCGCCCACCTGCGCCGGGTCCCCCTGGGCTGGTTCACCGCCGGGACGAGCGGGTCGGTGCAGGGCGCGCTGCAGGACGACCTGGACGAGATGCACTACGCCGTGGCGCACGCGCGGCTCGACCTCGTCTCCGCCCTGGTCACGCCGCTCGCGGCGCTCGTGTGGCTGTTCACCGTGAGCTGGCAGCTCACCCTCGTCACGCTCATCCCCGTCGCCGTCTTCGTCGCCGCGCGGCGGACCGTCATGGCCCGGGCGGGCGGCGGCAGCACCGAGGTCGCCGAGGCGATGCGCGCCGTCCACGCCTCGGTCGTCGAATTCGTCCAGGGCATCTCCGTGGTGAAGATGTACGGCCGGGCCCGGCGCGCGCACCACCGGTTCACCGACGCCGTGGACGGTTACCACCGTACGTTCACCGCCCTGAACGCCCCGGTGCTCCGGCTGATCTCCCTCAGCACGGCGGTGGTCGCCCCCGTCGCCGTCCTCACCGTCGTGGTCGTCGGCGGCACGGCGCTGGTCGCCACGGATGTGATCACGCCGGTGAAGGTGCTGCCGTTCGTCCTGCTCGGGCTCGCGCTCACCGCGCCGATCCAGGCGTTCGGACAGGCGGGGAGCAGCCTGCGCGCGGCCGAGGCCGCCGCCGGGCGCGTACGCGACCTGCTGGCGACTCCCGAGCTGGCCGAGCCCGCCGCGCCTCGCGAGCCGTCCGGGCCGAGAGTCGAGTTCGACCATGTGACGTTCGCGCACACGCCCGGCCGACCGGTGCTGAGCGAGGTGGACGCCGTTCTCGAGCCCGGCACCCTGACCGCTCTGGTCGGCCCGTCCGGCGCGGGGAAGTCCACCATGGCCGGGCTCGTGGCGCGGTTCTTCGACGCCGACTCCGGCGCGGTGCGGATCGGCGGCGTGGACGTCCGCGAGATCGCCTCCGACGTGCTGTACCGCCATGTCGGGTTCGTGTTCCAGGACGCGCCGCTGCTGCGGACGACGGTGGAGGACAACATCCGGCTCGGCCGCCCCGGCGCCTCGGCCGAGGAGGTGCGCGCGGCGGCGCGCGCGGCGAACGTCGAGGATGTCCTGACGGCGCTGCCACGTGGTCTGGAGTCCGTCGTGGGCGAGGACGCGAACCTGTCCGGCGGCGAGGCACAGCGCGTGGCGATCGCCCGGCTGCTGCTCGCCGACCCGCCGGTCCTCGTGCTGGACGAGGCGACCGCCTACGCCGACCCGGACTCCGAGGCGGCGGTGCAGGACGCCCTGTCGCGGCTGTCCTCCGGACGCACCGTGCTCGTGGTCGCGCACCGGTTGGCGACCGTCGTGGGCGCCGACCAGATCCTCGTCCTCGACGGCGGCCGGATCACCGACCGCGGCCGGCACGACGAACTGCTCGCGCGAGACGGGACGTACCGGCGGCTGTGGCGAGCCCAGGGGCACCAGGAGAACCACGAGGTGGCGCGATGACGTCGAAGACCCTGCTCGGGCGGCTGTACGCGGCCGTCGGCACGGAGACGGCCCCGGCGCTGCGGCGCCAGATCGTCCGCGTGGCCGTCTACGCGGTGCTCCAGGGAGTCACGTTCGTGCTGATGGTGCCGGCGCTGCGCGCGTTGCTGCGGCACGACACCGGCACGGCGTGGGCGTGGATCGGCGTCATGACGGTGTCCGCCGCCGCGACGCTGGTCGCCCGGCACCTGCAGTCCATGGGCGGCTTCCGCGTCGGCATGGCGACCATCAACGGTCTGCACCACCGGCTCGGCGACCACCTCGCGACACTCCCGCTGGGCTGGTTCTCCGCCGACCGCACCGGGCGGCTGACGCGTCTGATCGGACAGGGCGCCAAGGACGTCAGCGGGATCATCGCCCACCTGCTCGAACCGCTGCTGACCGGGACCCTCACGCCGCTCGTCGTCGTCGCGGGCGTCTTCGTCTTCGACTGGCGGATCGGGCTGACGCTGCTGATCTGCGCGCCCGTGCTGTACGCCGTGCACCGCTGGACCACGCGTCTGGCCGAGCGCGTCGACGACCGGCTGGAGGAGACGGCGTCCGAGGCGAACGGCCGGGTCGTGGAGTTCGCCCGTGCCCAGCCCGTGCTCCGCGCGTCCGGTCCGGGCGGGCCGGGACTCGTGCTGCTCGACGACGCCCTGGAGGAGCAGGACCGGGCCACCCGCCGCCGGGCACGCGCGGACGCACCGGCACGGATGCTGTTCGGGCTGACCGTACAGCTCGGCGTGGCGGCGGCTCTGGTCACCGGGACCGCGCACCTGCTCGGCGGCGGCGACCCGGCCACGACGATCGCCACGCTCGTGCTGGTCGTACGGTTCGCCGAGCCCGTGACGGCGATCGCCGGCCTGGCCGGCACGTTCCGCTCCTCTCGTGCCGCGCTGGCCGGGGTGACCGGCGTGCTCGACGCCCGCCCCCTCCCCGAGCCGGACCGTACGGCCGAGGAGGCACCCGCGCGGACGCCCGGGTCCGCCGTCGCGGTGGAGTTGCGCGACGTGAGCTTCGGCTACGCGCCGGACCGTACGGTGCTGGACGGCGTGACCTTCACCGCCGAGGCGGGCACCACGGTCGCGCTGGTCGGCGCCTCCGGCTCCGGCAAGACGACGGTGACCCGCCTCGTGGCGCGGTTCTTCGACGTCGGCTCCGGGTCGGTACACATCGGCGGCGACGACGTACGCGACCTCACCACCGACGAGCTGGCCGGGATGCTGGCGATGGTCTTCCAGGACGTCTACCTGTTCGACGGCACGATCCGGGAGAACATCCGGGTCGCCCGGCCCGATGCCGGAGAGGAGGAGGTCGAGCGCGTCGCACGGCTGGCGCGCGTGGACGACATCGTCACGCGGCTGCCGGACGGCTGGGACACCCGCGTCGGGGAGGGCGGTGCCGCGCTGTCCGGCGGTGAGCGCCAGCGCGTGTCGCTGGCCCGCGCGCTGCTCAAGGACGCCCCGGTGGTGCTGCTGGACGAGGCGACCGCGTCCCTGGACGCAGAGAACCAGGCCGCGATCCAGCGGGCGCTGGCCGACCTTTCCGGGCGCAGCACACTCCTGGTGGTCGCGCACCGGCTGGAGACGATCACCACCGCCGACCGCATCGTCGTCCTCGGCGACGGGCGGGTGGCCGAGTCGGGCACGCACGAGGAGCTGATGGCCCTGAACGGCAGGTACGCCGCGTTCTGGCGCGAACGGAACCGGTCCCTCGGCTGGCGGCTCGCGACGGCGGAGGAGGTGGGCGCGTCGTGACCGCATCGGCCACGTCCCCGAGCCTGAGCCCGGCCCCCGCCGTCAGCATCGAGGACCTGCGCGTGTCGTACGGGGAGCACGCCGCCCTCGACGGGCTGTCCCTGGCGGTCGGCGCGGGCGAGATCGTCGGCCTGCTCGGCCCCAACGGCGCGGGCAAGACCACGACCGTGAACGTCCTGTCGACGCTGGAGCGTCCGGACTCCGGGCACGCACGCGTCGCGGGGCACGACGTGGTGCGCGAACCGGCCGCGGTGCGGCGTGTCATCGCCCTGACCGGTCAGTACGCGGCGGTCGACGAGGCACTGACCGGGCGGGAGAACCTCGTGCTCTTCGGGCGCCTCCTCGGCCTGCGCAAGGCCGCGGCGCGGGCACGGGCGGACGAGCTGCTGACCGCCTTCGGCCTGGACGACGCCGCGGACCGGCGCACCGCGACGTACTCCGGCGGCATGCGCAGGCGGCTCGACCTGGCCGCCGGGCTGGTGCGCGACCCGTCGGTCGTGTTCCTCGACGAGCCGACCACCGGCCTGGACCCGCGCAGCCGCCTGGCGCTGTGGGAGGCCGTACGCGACCTGCGCAAACGCGGTGTCGCGGTGCTGCTGACCACGCAGTATCTGGAGGAGGCGGACCGGCTCGCCGACCGGATCGTGGTGATCGACCACGGGCGGGTGATCGCGACCGGCGCCCCGGAGGAGCTGAAGCGGCAGGTGGGCGGCACGTTCTGTGAGATCACCCCGGCCGATCCACAGGACGCGCCGCGGATGCTGGACGCGCTGTCCGGGCTGAGCCCGAGCCGGCGTGAGGACACGGTCGTGCTGCCCGCCCCGGATGGGCCCGGAACGCTCACCGAGGTCGTCAAGCGGGTCGAGGACGCGGGCGTGGCGATGACCGACATCGCGCTGCGCCGCCCCTCCTTGGACGAGGTGTTCTTCGCGCTGACCGGCCACCAGGCCGAAGAGCCGGCCGGGGAGCCCGGGTGAACGCCGCCTGGGTCCTGACGCTGCGCGCGGTCACCCTGCTGCGCCGCGACGTCGGGGAGGTCGGCGGCGCGATCATCGCGCCGCTGGTGTTCTTCACCGGCTTCTACGTGCCGTTGCGCGGCGTCATGGCCGAACGCGGCATCGACTACGCGCAGTGGCTTCCGCCGATCGTGGTGCTGCAAGCGATGATCTTCGTCGCGATGAGCTCCGCCGACGCGATCGCCGCTGACGTGCAGTCGGGCATGGTCCGGCGGTTCCGGTCGATGCCGGTGGCCCGGCTCGCGCCCGTCGCCGGGCGGCTCGGTGCGGACCTGTGCCGCGCCCTGCTCGCCCTGGCCGTGGCGGTGGCGGTCGGCCTGGCATTCGGGTTCCGGTTCCGTACGGGCATGGTGCCGGCCCTGGGGTTCGCGGCTCTGGCGGTGGGGTTCGCGCTGTGCCTGTGCGTCGGATGCGTGGCGCTCGGCCTCGCGGTCGGCAACCCGGAGCACACGGCCTCGGCGCTGCTGGTGCCGCAGCTGCTGCTGACCATGTTGTCGACCGGGTTCGCGCCGGTCACCGGGTTTCCCGGCTGGATCCGGCCGTTCGTCCGCGACCAGCCCGTGTCGCAGGCCGCCGACGCGTTGCGCGGCCTGGCCTCCGGCGGCGCGACGGCGCGCCCGGTCCTGACGACGCTGGCGTGGCTGGCCGGTCTGCTCGTGGTGTTCACGCCTCTCGCCCGCCGGACGCTCTCGAAGGGAAGGTCCTGATGGGCGAGACCGGGGCCAGGGCCGCGTTCGCACACGGCGCGCTCCAGGCGCAACGCCTGCTGCGGCGCTGGTGGCGGACGCCGACGATCTACATGCAGGCGCTGGTCTTCCCGGTCTTCCTGCTGCTGGTGTTCCGCACCGTGTTCGGCGACACGATGGCCGCCGCGTCGGGCGGTGACAGCCTGAACCGCTACGTCCCGCTCGCAGCGCTGGTCGGCACCGTCTTCGGCGGTGTCGGCATCGGCGTCTCGCTGCTGCTGGAGCGCGACTCCGGGCTGCTCGACCGGTTCCGCGCGATGCCGGTGCACCGTACCTCGCCGCTGACCGGCCGGCTGGGCGCGGAGGTCGCCCGGATGCTCGTCACCGCGCTCGTGTTCGCCGCGGTCGGGTACGCCCTCGGCTTCCGGCTCCGGCATGCGGCGCTGCTGCCGCTGTTCGCCGCGGTCCCCGTGCTCGTCGGCATCGGGTTCTCCTCGCTGGTGTGCGCCGTGGCGGTCCGCGCGCGGAACGTGTCCGCGCTGAGCGGGCTCGCGGTGCTCTTCCTCCTCATGCTGTTCTTCAGCACCGGCTTCGCACCACTGGAGTCCTACCCGCACGCCTTGCGTCCCGTCGTCCACGCCCTGCCGCTGAGCTGCGGGGTGGACACCATGCGCGGGCTGACGGGCAGCGGCGCCGTACTGGCACCGCTGCTGCGCGTCCTCGCCTGGTCCGCCGCGATGACGGCGGCGTTCGGCACCGTCGCGGTACGCGGGCTCTCCTCTCCCCGCCGCCACCGGGCCTGACCCGGCCACCGTCACGCTCGCTCCGCCGCCGGCCCCCTGCCACGGGTGCACGGGGCGCGAGGCCTGCCGGTCCCGGGCACCCGTGGCAGGAGATCGAGGCGTAATGCCCGCGCGTG
>NZ_JBHLZP010000183.1:0-14947 GCF_042429965.1 Actinoallomurus acaciae | reverse complement strand
GCCCTCGGCCTCCATCTGCTCATCGTCCGTGGCCTTGCCGGCTTCTTTCTTGACTTTGCCCTTAATCTCCTCGGCTTTGTTGCGGGCTTTGTCGGCGGCGCTCATGGCTCTCTCCTTGTCGCTGAGAAGGCATCGTCAAATCAATTCGCGAATCGCTTGCGACTCGCGTCGGCCATTTTCTTCCTGCCCGCGATTTCGGGCTCCTAACGTGCGGCCGCCATTCGAGGCGCGACGGGCCCCCGCGCCCGGCGCCCGGCGCCGGCGGGGGGCGCCCTCCCGAGGCTCGTGCCGCTCCCGGGCGAGCCCCGTGACGCACCCGCCGAAGATCCCCGGCGCGTCCGTGCGGCGCACGGGACGCGGGCGTCCGGCGGTCGCGGGCCCGGAACGGGCCTTCTCGGGGTGATCGCCGTGAAGCGGCAATCTGGCGATCAGATCGTCTGGCTGGTCGCGAATGCGCATACGATACGACGGCTCAACAGCGAAATCACAAGAATTCCGCGCCTCCTATATACATGTTATGTATCTCCGCCTATGGTGATCGTCCTGTAACCCTATGGAAACAACACGAAGGAGGATGACGATGGCAGAGGCCCCCCCGCAGGCCATCGTTCGGAGTCTCGTGCCGGCGCGGATCGACCGGCTGCCCTGGTCTCGCTTCCACACCCGGATGATTCTTGCTCTCGGTGTGGCGTGGGTCCTGGACGGCCTGGAGATCCAGATCGCCAGCATCATCGGCCCCGTTCTCCAGCACACGAACACCCTTCATCTCTCGTCACAGGACGTCGGGTTCTCCGCGACGATCTATCTGATCGGTGAAGTGGTCGGAGCGCTGGTTTTCGGTCGGCTTTCCGACCGGTTCGGACGGCGTAAGCTGTTCGTCGCGACACTAGGGCTCTACCTCGTCGCGAACGGGCTCACCGCGTTCTCATTCAACTACGGGATCTTCCTGTTCTTCCGCTTCGTCGCTGGAATGGGAATCGGCGGCGAATACGCGGCGATCCATTCGGCGATCGACGAGCTCATTCCCGCGAAGTACCGCGGCCGGGTCGACCTTGCGGTCAGCGGCACCTACTGGTTCGGTGCGATCCTCGGCTCGCTCAGCGAGTACGTCCTGCTCAACCACTCCGTGTTCGGCGACAACATCGGCTGGCGAGTCGGCTTCTTCATCGGCCCGGTGCTGGGCCTGGCGATCTGGACGCTGCGCCGCACCCTTCCGGAGAGCCCGCGCTGGCAGCTGTCCCACGGCCAAGCGGATGAGGCCGAGGCGACGATCGCGCAGATCGAACGCGAGGTGGAGTCCTCCGGCAAGGAACTCACGCCGGTGGCCGAGGACCGCTACCTCGAGATCAAACCCCAGGAGTCGGTCTCGTTCCTGCAGGTCGCCAAGATCCTGTTCAAGCAGTACCCGACGCGGTCGCTGCTCGGCGCGACGCTGATGATCAGCCAGTCGTTCCTGTACAACGCGATCTTCTTCACCTACGGCCTCGTGCTCAAGCACTTCTACGGGGTCTCGGACCACAGCGTGGCGACGTACTTCTTCGCCTTCGCCGCGGGCAACCTGCTCGGGCCGCTGTTCCTCGGCCGGCTGTTCGACACGATCGGCCGCAAGCAGATGATCGCGAGCACCTACATCCTGTCCGGTGGCCTGCTCGCCTTCAGCGGCTACCTGTTCAAGATCGGCGCCCTGACCGCCACGAGCCAGACCGTGCTGTGGACGGTGATCTTCTTCATCGCCTCGGCCGCGGCCAGCTCCGGCTACCTGACCGTGAGCGAGATCTTCCCGATGGAGCTCCGCTCGCAGGCGATCGCCCTCTTCTTCGCGATCGCCCAGGTCTTCGGCGCCCTCGGCCCGACGGTCTTCGGTTCGCTGATCGGCGACCAGGACCACCCGAACCCGGGCCGTCTGTTCATCGCCTACCTGATATCGGCCGGGATCATGATCGTCGCCGGGGTGATCGCAGCGATCTTCGGAGTCAAGGCCGAAGGCGCGTCCCTGGAGGACATCGCGGCCCCCATCAGCTCGATCCGGTCGGCCGCCGGCAGTGTCAGCGAGAAGCTGGAGTCTGGGACCGGCTCCAGCAGTATCCCCTCGGTGACCTGACCTTCGCCGGCCCATCGAGAAAAGGCCCCCGCGCGCCTCGCCCCGCGCGGGGGTTCTCTCGTGCCCGGGTTGCTCGATGAGCAGGAGGTGGGCGGTCATCCCGGCGACGGCGACCGGCCGTTCAGCGGCGGATCGGGGCACGGCCGTCTCACACATCGCACACCGGCGAGCCGGTCGACGCTTTCGAACGCTCAGCGCGGGCAGATCATGAGTCTCCCTTCCCGGCGAGCATCGCGGTGAGCCTGGCGATCCACCGTGACGTCTCCGGCAGATCGCGGTCGCAGCCGCCGCGGAGGTCCGGAGTGGTGGCGTCGATGACGAGCTTGTCGGTGTTGCCGGGCGGCTCCGAGCCCGGGGCAAGTCCGAGGACCGGTATGGCGGGCAGCACGGCCAGGTCGATCGCCGGGTCGACCTTCGTGGACAGCGCCCACATCACCTGCGGCAGGTCGAACGGGTCGACGTCCTCGCCGACCATGATGACCAGCTTGCAGCGGCCGAGGCCGTACGGTGTGGTCATGGCGCGCGTGCCGACCGCGCGGGCGAAGCCGCCGTAGCGCCTCTCAGTCGAGATGATCGCCAGCAGGCCGTGGCCGTACATCGCGTTGACCGCCCGTACCTCGGGGAACTCCGCCTTGAGCTGACGGTGGAGCGGTACGCACGTGGCCGGCCCGGTCAGGTGGTCGATCTCGGTCCACGGCATGCCGAGGTGGAGCGCCTCGAAGATCGGGTCGTCGCGGTGGGAGATCCGCTCGACGCGGATCACGGGCATCCGGCGGCCGCCCGGGCGGTGGCCGGCGAACTCGCCGAACGGGCCCTCGAACTCCCGCGTGCGCGCCTCGACGACGCCCTCCAGGATCACCTCGCTGCCCCAGGGCACGTCCAGGCCGGTGAGCGGGGCGGATGCGATGGGCGCCGGCGCGCCGCGCAGCGCCCCGGCCAGGCGATACTCCGACTCCTCGTACCCCAGCGGCGCGCCGGCGACGATGGAGATGACCGGCTCGTTGCCCAGGGCGATCGCGACCGGCAGGTCCTGGCCGCGTTCTTCGGCCTTGCGCAGGTGGACGGCGATGTCGTGCACGGGCACCGGCTGCAGGCCGAGCCGGTTACGGCCCTTGACCCGCATGCGGCACGTGCCGACGTTCTGCCGGCCGAAGTCGCCGGGCGCCTCGGGGTCGCGGGAGACCACGGCGGCCTTGTCGAGGTGGCAGCCACCGTCACCGTCGTTCCGCCGGAACAGCGGCAGCACCGCGAACAGGTCGACGTCGCCGCCCGTCACGGTGTTGCGCGCCCAGGGCGGTGCCGGCCGCCGCTCGGGCTCGACCGGCACCTCGTCCCAGCGCCGGATGAGCTCCTGGACCTGGTCCTTCACGGAGGTGTCCGGCGGCAGGCCGAGCGCGATGGCGTGGTCGGCCCACGAGCCGTGCACGTTCATGGCGATCCGCGCGCCGGTGAAGCCGGTGACCTTGTTGAAGTACAGCGCCGGAGCGTCCTCGCCGATCCGGCAGGCGGCGTCGGCCGCGGCGGCCAGGTCCGGCTCGGGCGCCACCTCCTCGGTGACACGCAGCAACCGGCGCCGCCGGTCCAGCTCGTCGAGGAACGAGCGGAGGTCGTCATAGGCCACCGGACCCCCACTCCGCCCGGCGTGACGGCCCGCCGCCGCGGTCAGCGGCCGCGGTCACGGCGCGCCGGCGTCTGCGCCCCGGTCCACGCGTGGTGGTCCGTCCGGCCGAGTCCGATGAAGGGCACGACGACCATGCCCCACGCCGGGTGGCCGCCGGACACCATCGGGGCGGTCAGGCCCTCCGTGAGCGCGGACAGCACGTACCGCGCCATCCGCGTCCCACCGGCCCCGGTCACGGCCAACGTGAGCCTGCGCTGCTCACCCATGTGCGCATCCCTACCCGGCCACCAGCCGGTCAGCGTAGCCTTTGCCCAGTTCAGACGCTGTCCAGGTGGCACCGAGGGCGATCAGCCCGGCGCTACCGGACGGGGTCGCCCTCCGGTTCGGGCTGCCACGCCATGCCGGGTACGACGAGCAGGCCGCCGGTGACCGGGTCCGGGACGACGACGGACGCCAGGCCGAACACCTCCTGGACCAGCTCCGCGGGAGGGGCCGTATCTGCGGTGGGCTACCTGCTCCTACTGGCACCACACATCGGGGATGGCGCTGCCTGAGGCGGTGTTCAAGTTTCCTTGCCACTGCCACCCCATCGTCGAGGTGCCCTCCAGCCGCCCGTAAATCCAAATGTTTCCGGCGGAGTTTTGATATGCGCACCATTCGTAGAAGTGGAGGCTTATGGGGACGTCCACCTCGCCGCCACAGTTGGTGTTGGGCCCATTGTAGAGCTCGCCCTTGCCCGACTTGAAGGTATAATTCTTATCAGAATAGTTGTGCGTGTTCGTGAAGCTGCAGTCCGAGGCGGCATGTGCGGTGCCGACTCCGGTCATTACGAGCCCCGCCGAAAGCGTCGCGGTGGCGCCGAAGAGTGCCGCGGCCTTTTTCTGAAGTTTCAAGTTCTCTCCTGTTTGCTCCGACAATTCTTCGGGATCAGAGCGAGAATTGACGGCTTGCGGGGTCGGCCAGTATCGATCGGGACCGTTCATCCGACACGACTTGCTCGAAGCCTGCCACCGGCGTTGTTTCGAGACAAGCGAGTAATTCTTAAACGTCGTCAAGATTTACTACAGCGTCAGGTCGCGGAATTTCTCTCGGCCGTCCGGCCCGAGCCGGTGCCTGGGCCGGCCCCGGATTGGGGTACGGGCCGCTTGGACGTACCCGCGGACGGTTCGCCGGTCGGCCCGGGGTTGATCGGTGTTTCATCGGGATTTCATCGGTCATCGGCAGCATCCTTCGCAAGTCGACAAGGCCGTCACGGAAGCTGCATCGTGCCCATGGCAAAGTATGGGATCTTCGAGAAGGCGGTGCAGGGCTTTCTGCGATTCCCCGCGACGAAGCGTGCCGCAGAGGACATCAGTGTCAGCCCCGCCGAAATGATCCGTGGCGCCGTCAAGGCCCAGAAGAGAATCGACGAAGAGACGAGTCGGATCGAGGCCGCCGCGCCGAAGGCCGTCGACCAGACCGAACTGTTGCGGCAGCAGATCCGTGACGCCGCCGATTCCCAGACGAAGATAGGCAGGGAGGCGTGGCGCGTGGACGTGCAAAACGCGGCGTCCAGGGCCGCCTTCGACCCCGGCTTCCAGCACACCGAGCTCGAACGGGTTCTCGACGCCCTCACGGAGCGCTCTGCTCCGATTCCCCTCCACCCCATCGCGGACGCGGAAATAAAGAAGATGCTCGCCACCCCTGCGGGTATCAGGGAGGCGACGAACCTGTATCTCGACCCTGCCGCCATGAAAGAGTGGCAGACGCGGCTTCTTCAGAAGCAGATCGACGAGAAGGTCCTGGCGGCTCAGGAAAAACTCGGCCCGACCATTAAGGCCGCCGCTTACGGTAGACGTCTCGATGAAATTCAACAGGCCGCCGAAGAGCTGGATCTGCAGGCCGAGAGGGCGTACCAGAAGGCATCTCTCGAACAGGCGCCGGGCGAGACCATTCCTTTTCGATGCAAGAACGAAATGCTGGGGTGGTACCACGGTGGGTCCTGGCAGAACTCCGAGCACTGGCTGTCGGGTAAGGAGCGAGACGACCTCGCGCGGCTGGGCGTGGAGGCTGGTGAGATAGAAACCATGCTGCATCACCTGCCCATCGACGTCGGTGAAGAGGAAAAGGCCTTCCGGCTGTTGGCCGATGCGACCGATATCGCAGACCACGACCCCGGTCTGGCCCTGGATACGTCGAAGCTCGACGAAATCCGAAGGCTCTGCCCGCAGAGATCAACAACATATCCGCATAAACCCGATAATTCCACGCAAATAACGCAAATTTCGGAGCACGCTCTGCGGCCGAGGATCCTGTTCGATATCTTCGGGCGTATCGAGGTGATCGAGCTCCCCGATGGGGCCAGTGTTGAGCGCCCCCTGAGCACGACGGTCGGCTGGGTGACCCGGTGGGAGAAAGGCGCCTCGTTCCCGTTCTGGCCCGAGCGACCGAGCGGATGACGCCCGATCAGTGGCGCGCGCTTTAGCGGGCACCGCCGTACATCGCGCGCAACGGCGCCTTGAGGATCTTGCCGGTGCCGTTGCGGGGGATCGCGTCGGTGAAGACGACCGAGGTCGGGAGCTTGTAGCGGGCGAGGCGGCCCGCGAGTGAGCCGAGGAGGCGCTCGGCGGTCAGGCCCGAGCCCTCGCGCGGGACCACGATGGCGCGGCCGGTCTCGCCCCAGCGCTCGTCCGGTACGCCGATGACCGCGCACTCCACGACGTCCGGGTCGGCGAGGAGGGCGTTCTCCACCTCGGCCGGGTAGACGTTCTCGCCGCCGGAGATGATCACGTCCTTGATCCGGTCGACGATGTAGGCGTAGCCGTCGGGGTCCAGCCGCGCCGCGTCGCCCGTACGGAACCAGCCGTCCGTGAAGGTGCGCGCCGTCTCCTCGGGCAGTCCCCAGTAGCCGGACATGACGTGCGGCCCCTTGACGACGACCTCGCCGGTCTCACCCGGCGACATCTCGTCCAGGCCGCCGGGGCCGACCACCTTCACGTCGGTGAAGAAGTGCGGTACGCCCGCCGAGCCGGCCTTGGACACCGCGTGCGCCGCGTCGAGGAACAGGGTGCCGGGCGCCGCCTCGGTCATGCCGTACCCCTGGAGGAAGGTCAGTCCGCGCTCCTGGTACGTCGCGATGAGCGAGGGCGGTACGGGCGCTCCGCCGCAGGTCAGCAGGCGCAGTGACGACAGGTCCGCCTCTGCCCAGCGAGGTGAACGCGCCACCGCCTGGAACATCGCCGGCACACCGAACATGAAAGTGACGCGGTGCCGTTCGATCAGGTCGAAGGTGGCGTCCGGGTCGAACCCGGCGGTCAGCACGCAGGTGCCGCCCTTGAGCAGCACCGGCAGCGTCAGCATGTTCAGCCCCGCCGTGTGGAACAGCGGCGCGGACACCAGCGCGACCTCGCGGGCGATCAGGTCGTGGTCGATCAGGACGTTGACGGCGTTCCAGGTGATGTTGCCGTGGGTGAGGACCGCGCCCTTGGGGCGTCCGGTGGTGCCGGACGTGTACATGATCATGCAGGGGTCGTCGAGCGCGACCGGCACGTCGATCGGCTCGTCCGCGGCCGGCAGCCGGTCGAGTTCCTCCCGCGCGATCTTGGTCACCGGGAGGTCGTCCGCGGGCTGCGAGTGGATCAGCACTGAGGCACCGGAGTCGGCGAGCTGGTAGGTGAGCTCCGGCCCGGTCAGCCGGGCGTTGAGCGGGACGAACACCCCGCCGAGCATTCCGGTGGCGAACAGCGTCTCCAGGAACGACGGATGGTTGAAGCCCAGGTAGGCGACCCGGTCACCGGGCCCGACCCCGGCGCGGCGCAGCGCGTGCGCGAGCCGGACCACCCGTTCGCGCAACTCCGCGTACGTCATCGGCCTGTCCTCGTGGACGAGGGCGACGGCCTCCGGGGTCTTGCGCGCGCGCCGTACCGGCCACGAGCCGAGTCCCTGGTCGCGCATTCAGGACCTCCTTGCCGGGGGGATCGTCAGGAGGTGACCTGGAGCAAATTAGGTCGATCTTCGGCGACAGTCAACGGTTCTGCCCGGAGTCGGCCGCTACGTGCGAACGGCCTGGTTCGCGTGATGGCGAACCAGGCCGTTTCCCGTCGATCGAAGACGGTCAGAAGTCGAACTCGACGGTGAGTGTGTTGTCGCTGAAGTACTTGGTGGCGACGGCCAGCCACTGCCCATTGACGTTTCGGTAGCCCACTGCCTCGTCGCTGTCCACACCGCTCAGAACGGCGCTCCAGCAACCACCCGGCGGCTCGATGTAGGACGAGAAGCCGCCGCGGTACGGGAACGACACATACTCGTCATGCGGGTCGATGTTCCCGCTGACGTTGCAGAATCGGAAATTCGCGCCGGCCGCCTGCGCCGCCGACGGGACCAGCGTAGATGCGAGAATCCCGGCTGCGGTCAGCCCCAGAAGCGCCTTGGTGCGAGCACCCATAATGCCGTTTTCCCTTCTTGGCATTGGAAAAATCGTCGGTTTCGAACCGCTCACTTCGGCATACGGGAGAAGCGCCGCAACGGTTCAGCGCGGAAGGGATTCTCCCCGCCGCGAATTCCTGGAGTTCAACCCGCTTCCGTGCCGACCCGGCGGAGCGTGTCGAGGACCAGGCGCAGGTGGGGCAGGCGGGCGTCGCCGGTCCGGGTCAGGGCCGACACCGTACGGGTGACCGGGCGGTCGAGCGGGTGCAGGCTCACGTCGCCGACGTCGGCGGGCAGCGCCATGCGGGGGATCAGGGCGACACCGGCGTCGGCGGCGACCAAAGCGGTCAGCACGGAGAAGTCGCTCGCGACCGCGACGGGGTGGGGGACGAACCCCGCGGCGCCGCAGGCCCGCATGCCCAACTCGTGACAGGAGGTATCCGGGCCCGGCAGCAGCCAATCGTCTTCGGCGAAGACGGCGAGGTCCGCGTCCTGTCCGGGCGCCAGGCCGTGTCGTGCGGCGCGGTCCGGGGACACGGCGAGCAGGACCGGCTCGTCCATCAGGTGATGCCGCTCGCAGCCGTTCGGCAGGTCGCGGGGGACCAGGCTGTAGGCGTGCACGACCGCGAGGTCGGCGTCGCCGGCGCGCAGGGACTCGGTGGCCGGGCCGGGTTCACACTCGGCGATCCGCAGGTCCGGTGACGCCGCGTCGTCTCGGGCCAGCGCCCGCCAGACCCGGGGCATCAGCACCCGGGCCGCCGAGGGGAACACCGCGACGCGGGCCAGCCCGCGCCCGCCGCAGCGCAGGGCCCGCAGGTCGGCGTCGACGGTGGCGAGGTGGCCGAGGATGACCTCGGCGTGGTCGACCAGAAGCCGTCCGGCGGCGGTGAGCCGGAGAGTGCGGCCGTGCCTCTCCAGCAGCGGGACGCCCGCCTCGCGCTCCAGCGCGGCGAGTTGCTGGGACACGGCCGGGCCGCTGAGGTGCAGGGCGTCGGCCGTGGCGGTCACGGTGCCGTGGACTCGCAGGTCACGGAGCAGGCGCAGGTGCCGTACGTCCAACATGAAGCTCGTCTTCCCAAAACACGAAGAAACAGTAACTGGATCTTCTCAATGCTAGTGGCGACGCTGGAGGCGTGAACACCCGCCTTCCCGCGCTCGTCACGACCGTCGTCCTGTGGGCATCGGCGTTCCCCGCCATCCGGGTCGGTCTCGACGGACTCGGCGTCGCCGGCCTGTCCCTGCTGCGGCTGGCCGTCGCCTCCCTCGCGTTGACCGCGGTGACCCCGCTGACGAAGGTCCGTCGGCCGCGGGCGCGCGACCTGCCCCGGATCGCCGTCTGCGGTGCGTCCGGGATGAGCGCGTACCAGATCCTGCTCAACTGGGGTGAGGTTCACGTCCCGGCCGGCACGGCCAGCCTCCTCGTCGCGCTCGCCCCGGTCTGCAGTGTCCTGCTCGCGACCGTGTTCCTCGGCGAACGCCTCACCGCCGCCATCGTCGTCGGCAGCGCCCTCGCCCTCGCCGGCGCCGCGGTCATCGCCGTCGCCGGCGGCTCGACCGGGTTCTCGGCCGGAGCGCTGGTCGTGCTCGCCGCGGCCGTCGTCCAGGGCGTCTACCACGTCGCGACCAAGCCGCTCCTGCGCCGCCACACCGGCGTCGAGGTCGCCTGCTACAGCATGTGGACCGGCACGCTCTTCCTGCTGCCGCTCGCGCCCGCCGCCGTACGGGGCCTGGCCGTGGCACCCGCGTCCGCGTCGGCGTCCGCGGTCTATCTCGGCCTGCTGCCGTCCGCGCTGGGCTTCGTCACCTGGGGTCATGCGGTCGCCCGCTACTCCATCGCCACGTCCACCGGCGCCCTGTACCTCGTGCCGCCCGTCGCCCTGGCGGTCTCCTTCGTCTGGCTGGGGGAGACGCCCGGACCGATCCCGCTGCTCGGCGGCCTGATCGGCATGGCGGGCGTCGCCCTCATCAACCGGCGTGCGCCGGCGTCGGCTCAGGTCGCGGGCACGAAGCGGCGTTGGGAGCCCCGGCCGTCCAGGCGGAACGCGTAGTCGTCGGCCCGCCCGGCAGGGAGCTTATTCGCATACCCCACTTGACGTGGAGGTTTCTGGACGGTTTCATACTCCTCACTCCCGAAGGCGTTGCCCAGCTCGCGCCTTTCCCTCACCTGTAAACGTTTACGGCCGTCCGATGTGACAGCAGTAAACGTTTACGGAGAACCCGACTGGAGGTGGTCATGCGTCAAGGACCGACGATCACGACCATCGCCGAGCGTGCCGGCGTCTCGATCGCCTCGGTGTCGCGGGTCCTGAACGGGCTGCCCACCAGCGAGGCGACCGTACGCGCCGTGCGAGTCGCCGCCGAGGAGCTCGGTTACGTCCCCAACTCCGTGGCGCGGTCGCTGAAGTCGAGCCGGACGAACCAGGTCGCGTTCGCCATGGCGGACATCGGCAACCCGACGTACGTGGCGATGGTCCGGGCGATGCAGCCGGTGCTGAAGGACGCGGGCGTCCGCCTCATCCTCCACTCCACCGACGCCGACATCGACGACGAGCTGGACGTGCTGCGCCGGCTCGGCGAGCGGTACGCCGACGGCCTCATCATCAGCCCGATCCGCATGACCGAGCGGCACCTGGAGGCGTTCGCCGAGGCGCGGGCCCCGGTCGTGGTCATCGGCTCGGTGCCCGACGGAACGCCCGTCGACAACGTACGGGCCGACTCGCGCACCGGGATTCGGCTCGCCCTGGACCACCTGTACGGGCTGGGGCGGCGACGCATCAGTTTCGTCAACGGCCCCCTCGACACGGTGCCGGGCGCCGCGCGGGCCCGCGCGTACGCCGACGCGCTGACCGAGCTGGGCCTGCCGCACGACCCGGCGCTCATCGAGATCGGTGACTTCTACCGGAAGGACGGCGCCGCCGCCACCCGCCGGCTCCTCGCGCGGACCCGGCCGGACGCCCTCATGTGCGCCAACGACCTGATCGCCCTCGGCGCGCTGGACGTGCTGCGCGCGGAGGGACTGAGAGTGCCCGAGGACATCGCCGTGGTCGGCACCGACGACACCGACCTGGCACCGGTGGCCTGGCCTGCGCTCACCAGCGTCGCGCTCGGGTCGGCCGAACGCGGTCGCCGCGCGGCCGAGCTGATGCTCGACCGTCTCGACGACGGCGACGCCGAGCCCCGGGTCGTCACGGTCGAACCCCGCCTGATCGTCCGCGGATCGACGAAGGGGATCTCATGACAGCCGTCGAGGCCACCGTCCGCGGCCGGGCCGTGCGTGCCCGCCCCGCCGACCGCGGCGTCTCGCTCCTTCTGCTCCCGGCGCTCATCCCGGTGCTGGTCTTCAGCCTGGGCCCGCTCCTGTACGGGATCTATCTGTCCTTCACGGACGCGCGCGGTGGCCGCAACGCGGTCATCTCGTTCGTGGGGCTGAAGAACTTCGGCGAGGTGCTGACCGACGGGGACTTCTGGTCCTCGTTCAAGATCGGACTGATCTGGGCGGTCAGCGTCACGGTCCTGCAGTTCGCCGCCGCGCTGGGACTCGCCCTGCTGCTCAACTCCGACCTGCGGTTCCGCGGGTTCACCCGGGCGCTCGCGATGGCGCCGTGGGCGATGCCGCCGATCGTGATCGGCCTGATGTGGCGGCTCGTCTACCACCCGAACGCCGGCATCCTCAACGAGACGCTGCGCGACGCGCACGTCATCGGCCACAACGTCGACTGGCTGAACAACTTCGGCACCGCGCTACCGGCGATCATCGTCGTCGGCGTGTGGACCGGAATGCCGCAGACCACCGTGGTCCTGCTGGCCGGCCTGCAGGGCGTGGCGTCGGAACTGCACGAGGCCGCGGCCGTGGACGGCGCCGGAGTGTGGCGGCGCTTCTGGAGCATCACGCTGCCCCAGCTCCGCCCCGTGATCATCGCGATCACCTCGCTCGACTTCGTGTGGAACATCAACCAGTTCGCCATGGTCTACGCGCTGACGCAGGGCGGTCCGGGCGGGCGTACGCGGCTACCGATGCTCTTCGCGTACGAGGAGGCGTTCCGCTACGGGTTCTTCGGGTACGCGGCGGCGCTCGGTGTCGCGATCACCATCGTCGTGCTCGCCGTGCTCGGCCTCTATCTCTGGCGCCAGATGAGGGAGAACGCATGAGCGCCATCACGAACACCAGAACGCGTCCGCTCAAGTACCTCGGGCTGCTCGGCTACCTGGTCTTCCTGGCGTTCCCGCTGCTGTGGCTGCTGTCGACGTCGTTCAAGACCCAGCGCGAGATGGCGAACCTGCATCCGCGCTGGATCCCGCACCATCCGACCCTGAGCAACTTCACCGACGCGTTCTCCACCCAGGACATCACCGGCAGCGCGCTGCGCAGCCTGGTCGTCGCCCTCTCCGTGTCGGTCATCACGGTCGCGCTCGCGCTGCCCGCGGCGTACGCGCTGGCGCGGCACCGGTCGTTCCTGAACCGGGTGGCGATCGGGTGGGTGCTGGTCAGCCAGGTGTTCCCGGTGATGCTGATCGTCATCCCGCTGTTCATGATCCTGCGGCGGCTGGACCTGGTGAACACCCTGCCGGGGCTGATCCTCGTGCACGTGACGTTCACCCTGCCCTTCGCGCTGTGGATGCTCCAGGGGTACGTCCGCGCCGTGCCCCGTGAGGTCGAGGAGGCGGCGGCCGTCGACGGCGCCGGGCGGGTGCGCACGCTCGTCCAGGTCATCGCCCCGCTGCTGACTCCCGGCGTGATCGCCACGCTGCTGTTCGCCTTCATCTCCTCGTGGAACGAGTTCTTCTTCGCGCTCGTGATCCTCAAGGACCCCGACAAGGCGACCCTGCCGCTCACACTCGTGAAGTTCACCGGAGCCGAACAGGCCGCCCGGCTGGGGCCGCTGGCGGCGGCCTCGGTGCTGGCGACCATCCCCAGCCTCGTGTTCTTCGCCGTCATCCAACGTCGGCTCCGCTCGGGCCTCACCGCCGGTGCCGTGAAGGGTTAATCAGGAGGTTGCCCATGCGTCGTCTTCGTTCCGTGGTCGCGGTCGCCGCGGCCGCCGTGATCGGGCTGGCCGCCGGCTGTTCCGGCGGCGGCAGCGACTCCGGTAAGCCGGTCAAGCTGAAGTTCCTCAGCCTGGCCTGGCAGAAGGACTCACTCGCGGCGAACAAACGCCTCGTCGCCGAGTGGAACAAGGAGAATCCCAAGATCCAGGTGCAGTACGTCCAGGGCAGCTGGGACAACGTCAACGACCAGCTCGTCACGTCCTTCGAGGGCGGCGACCCGCCGGACGTGATCCACGACGACGCCTCGGCGCTGGCCGGGTTCGCCGGCCAGGGTTACCTGACCGACCTGACCAAGCTGCTCCCCGCCACGCTGAAGAACGACATCCCGCAGCAGGCCTGGGGCACCGCGACGTTCGCCGGACAGGGCGGCGGTGACCAGGGGATCTACGGCGTGCCGTTCCTCCTGGAGTCGCAGGTCGTCCTGGCCAACAAGAAGATGCTCGACGACGCCGGGATCAAGGTGCCGACGGCCGACGCGCCCTGGACCTGGGACCAGTTCCAGCAGATCTCCAAGAAACTCACGACCGGCAAGCGCTTCGGCGTCGCCTGGGCGCTGAAGGCGCCGGTGAACCGCGTGCTCAACCTCGCGTTGAACTATGGCGGCACGTTCTTCCAGACCTCGGGCGGCAAGACGACGGTCAAGGTCGGCCCGCAGGAGCGCGAGGTGCTCCAGCGGATCCACGACCAGCTCTACAAGGACAAGAGCGCCGACCCCTCGGCGCTGGGCATGGGCACCGCCGACCCGCTGCCGGGCTTCTACGCGGGCAAGTACGCCATGCTCCCGGCGAGCATCTACATGCGCCAGCAGGTCGTCGAGCAGGCGCCGAAGAACTTCCAGTGGGTCACGATCCCGCCGCTGAAGGGCCAGACCACCCAGCAGGGCGCGATCTCCCAGACGCTGTCCATCGCCGCCGACAGCAAGCACCCGAAGGAGGCGATGAAGTTCATCAGCTGGTTCCTGAACGGGCAGCACCAGGTGGAGCTGGCCAAGGGCGACTGGCTGATCCCGACGAGCCAGACGGCCGCCAAGGACCCGTCGCTGACCACCTCCAAGGACGGCTGGGACGTCGCCACCGCCTCGGCGAAGAGCCTCATCCTCGCCCCGTACCTGAAGGTCGACGGCTACGACGAGTTCAAGACCAAGGTCGCCACCCCGGCGCTCCAGTCCTACTTCGCCAACAAGATCAGCATTGATCAGCTGGCGCAGAAGCTGACCGGCGACGGGGACAAGGTCCTGGCGAGATACCAGCATTGAGCGGCCAGATGACGATCACGGATCGCGCTCGGGGGTGTCTGCTCGGCCTGGCGGCCGGCGACGCCCTCGGGCGCCCCGCCGAGAACCTCACCCCCGAGGAGATCACCCGGCGGTGGGGCCGGCTGACCGAGCTGGAGCCCGGCCCGGACGGCGTCGCGGCGGGCACCGACGACACCGAGTACGCGATCTTCGTCGGCCTGCTGCTGGAGACGTACGGATCGGCGCTCACCAGCGAGGACGTGGCCCGCACGTATCGGGAGCAGATCCTGCCGATCACCGGCCCGATGAAGGGCGCGGGCTTCTCCGAGCTCGGCACGGTCGAGGCGCTCCGCCGCGGTTTGGAGCCGCCGCTGACCGGGCTCTGGCACCGGCACGGCTGGTCCGACGGACTGGCGATGCGCTCCGCGTCCTACGGGGTGTTCGCCGCCGGCGACCCGGCCGAGGCGGCGCGCCTCGCGGCGGTCGACGGCGCGGTCAGCCAGAGCGGCGAGGGAGTGTACGGCGGCCGGGCGGTCGCGGC
>NZ_JBHLZP010000182.1:0-15004 GCF_042429965.1 Actinoallomurus acaciae | reverse complement strand
GCGTGGGGCGACGGGCTCGGGCGGTTCGCCCGGCGGCACGTCGAGTCGGCGCGCACCGACCGCGACCCGGAGATGGCGTCGGCGTGGCGGGCGCTGCGGCGACGGGGAGCGTGACGCCGTGCCGGTCGTGTACGTGCTGGTCGCCATCGTGTGGATCGGGCTGGTCGCGGCCGAGTGCGTGTTCGTCCTGCCGGTTGCTTTCGCGCTCGCCCTGCTCGCCGGGTTCGGCCTGGGGCTCGGCCGTTTCTTCACCGTCGCCTGGCGCACTCTCACCGCCACCGGTGTGGACGGCCCGTCCCCGGTCCGCCGCCCCGCGCCCGGGCCGCCGGACTCCGCCTACCCGCACTACCTGCTGGTCCAGGTGTGGCGCGACATGGCGGCGCTCGAACGCCGCACCCTGCCCTGGTGCGTGACGCAGGCCCGGTGGGCGGCCGGCACGCTGACCGAGACGCTGATGAAACCGCCTCAGGGGCTCGCGCTGTTCCCCCTGTGGTTCGGGCTGTGCGCCGGCATGGCGCTGTCCGTGCTGCCGCTCGCCGTCGCGGTGCTGGCGTTCGCCCTGGCCACGGCGGTGATGGCGGCGGCCGGCCTGGTCGTCTGGTCGGTCTGCGTGGCGGTGCTCGGCACGGTCGAGCGCGTCTGGATGGCCTACCGCCGGATCCTGCTGGCCTGCCCGCACGCGGGCTGCTACCAGCGGTTCGCGCTGCCGGAGTACTCCTGCCCACGCTGCGACGAACGCCACTCCCGGCTCATGCCGAACCGGCTGGGCGCGTTCCGGCACGTGTGCCGCTGCGGCGCGCGGCTGCCCACGACGATCCTGCTGGGGCGGTTCCGCCTCGGGGCGTACTGCCCGCACTGTCACCGGCGGCTGCCCGGCCGGATCGGTCGGGCGCGGGTGGAGCCGCTGCCGTTCGTCGGCGGCCCGGCGGCGGGCAAGACGACGCTGATGTTCCTCGCCGTGCGCGCGCTGCGCGCGAGCGCCGCCGGCGCGAGTGGCCGCGCGGGCTTCGGCGAGGCACGCGACGCGCGGGCGTACGCCGGGGCGATGGCCGAACTCGACCGCGGCGGACGGCTCGCCAAGACCGGCCCCGAGCTGCCCGTGGCGACCATGCTCGACCTGACGCTGCCGACCGCGCACCGGATCCTCTACCTGTTCGACCCGGCCGGCGAGTTGCACACGGGCGCGACGCGGGTCGAGCGGCTGCGATACCTCGACCACGGCGAGGCGCTGCTGTTCGTCATCGACCCGTTCGCCCTGCCGGAGCTGCGATCCGCGCTCACCACGGACGAGCTCCTCCTCGTGGAGCAGACGACCGCGACCTCCGACGAGGACCCCTCCGACACCCTGCAACGGCTGCTGACCGAGCTGCGGTCCCGCGCCGACCAGGGCCGGCAACGGCGTATCGCGGTGGTGGTCACCAAGGCCGACGTGCTGCGCCGCACGGCGGTGGGCGCGGGTCTCGGCGACGACGCTCGCGGCTGGCTGGAGGGACTCGGCCTCGGCAACACGATCCGTACACTCGAACGCACCGCCGCCGAGGTCCGCTACTTCGCGTCCGGCCTGGACAGCCCGCCCGCGGCGCTGGCCGAGCTGTTCGGCTGGGCGGCCGGGCTGCCGCTGGACGGCCGGGCCGACCCGGCGTTCGACGACCGGCCGGCCGCGGACGAGCTGCGCGAGCCCTGGCCGGTGGCGGGCCGCCCGGCCTCGCTGGTCCCGTACGGGCACCAGGCGGGCCGCAGCGCACTGTTCGCCGCGCTGACCGTCCTGGGCCCGCTGATCATGATCCTGCTCGGCCTGTCCGTTTACGCGCGGTTCCGCTGAGCCATCGGTGTGAACCCTCGCGTCCCGCGGGTAACGGTCACAGTGTGAAAGCGATCGTGATGAACCAATATGGCGGTCCGGACGTGCTGAAACTCGCCACGGACGCGCCTGAGCCCAAGGTCGGGCCCGACTTCGTCCTCGTACGCGTCAGGGCGGCCGGGGTGAACCCGGTGGACTGGAAGATCCGGGAGGGCCGGCTCGACGGGCTCTTCCAGACGGACTTCCCGGTCATCCCGGGCTGGGACCTGGCGGGCGTGGTCGAACGCGTCGGGCCGGCCGTCAGCGAGTTCTCACCGGGCGATGAGGTCATCGGTTACGTGCGCGAGGACCACGTGGGCCGCGGCACGTACGCCGAACTGGTGTCCGCGCCGGTACGCACGCTCGGCCGCAAACCGGCACGGCTGTCGTGGGCCGAGGCGGCGGGCCTGCCGCTCGCAGGCCTGACGGCGTACCAGGCGCTGATGAAGGCGCTGGCGGTGAACGAGGACGACACGGTGCTCATCCACGCGGCGAGCGGCGGTGTCGGGTCGTTCGCCGTGCAGATCGCGCTGGCGAGGGGCGCCCGGGTCATCGGCACGGCCGGCCCGCACAACCATGACCATCTGCGGTCGCTCGGCGCCGAGCCGGTGGCGTACGACGCGGGGCTCGCGGACGAGGTGCGGCGGCTCGCGCCGGGGGGCGTCTCGGCGGCGCTGGACCTGGTGGGCGGCGAGGCCCTCGACGTGACGCCGGAGCTGCTGACCGGCAAGGGCCGGTGGGCGTCGATCGTGGACCCGACGGTGACCGAACGCGGCGGGCGATACGTGTTCGTCCGCCCGGACCCGACGGACCTGGCGGCGCTGGCGCGACTCGCCGACGACGGCCGCCTGACGGTCCCGGTGGCGAAGACGTTCCCGCTCCCGGAGGCGGCGGAGGCCCAGCGCCTGAGCGCGGAGGGACACACACGCGGCAAGATCGTACTGACCGTGGACTAGGTACCCGCCGGGCCGCTGCGCGGCGCCCAGGCGACGCCTGGGCGCCGCTCGGCATGAATGTGACTTCGAGCCCGCGCGGGCCTCGCGCGGCGGGCCGGAACCGCGCGCTGGCAGACACCCGCATTATGGCGAATATTTACTTTCTTCGCCGCTGTTCGAAGGTTCATGACGACGACGCGATGCGCTCGATTCGTCGCGTCTTGTGGCGTTCTGTCGCATTCCACCGACGCGCCGGGGTGAACCGCTACATCCCCCCACAAAGCCGGTCGACCCGGTCGATCGGGCGTCGACCCGACGTGCGTTCGGTCACTACGCTGCGCGCCTGTTCCCGACGGCGCCGCCATTGACCACTCCCCCATTTCCGCAGATGAGAGCCGCAATTCCGTTGTTGCGCGACCGACCGCCCCACCACTTGGTTACAGTGGGTAAGTACTTCGCTCCATACTTTCCGCTCCGAACGCGTTGCCGTTCTCGCGACACTTCAGATACATTGCGCCGTAATCGGGCTGTGACTTACCTCCATCCGGGAGGTGACAGACCGACCGCCGAATCCGGCTGCACCCCCAGTGCAGCGGGAACCGGGGACCCACGAAGTCCCTTGGGGTGAATCCGTCTCGCACGGTAGGGCTCCTCCTGGCCCGAACCCGTCAGCTAACCCGGTAGGCGGCGTTAGGGGAGACATGGATCCGATAGGTCACAAACTGCTGCAGGTCGCCAAGGGCCAGCTCGGCTATCACGAGAAGGTCAGCGGATACACCAAGTACGGCGACTGGTACGGCAAGCACGTCGGCAAGGACCCCGTCTTCAAGGACGCGGCCTGGTGCGACATGTTCCTCGCCTGGGCCGCGGACAAGGCCGGCGTCCAGGACTGGGCGGGCGAGTTCGCCTCCACCCCGGACCACGCGAAGTGGTTCAAGAAGCACGACGCGTGGGGGCACCACCCCGAGCCGGGCGCCATCGTCTTCTTCTCGTGGAACGGCGGGAAGAGCATCGGCGACATCGAGCACGTGGGCATCGTCGAGTCGGTGCACGGCCACACGCTGCACACGATCGAGGCCAACCACAACGACCAGCTCGGCCGCGCCACCCGTGACGTCAGCCAGGTCGTCGGGTACGGCTACCCGTCGAAGGTGAAGGTCAAGGCGGCCCCGGCCGAGCAGAAGTACGTCCCGAAGCACTCGGCGCCGCCGCCGTCCGCCAAGGAGATCACCGAGCAGCCCGCCACGCCCGCGCACGAGATGCAGACGACGGCCCAGCACGACTCCGCGCCGCCGCTGCCCGACCAGCAGGCCGCCCTCACCGGGCTGCTGGCCGTCGTGGTGTTCGGCACCGTGGCGCTGGCGCTGAGCAAGGCGAAGGTCCGCGTGCCGGTGCCGACTCCGAACGTCCGCGTCCGCAAGCGCGGCAAGCACCACCGCACGCCGGTCGAGATGCCCGCCGACATGAACGTGGCCGACCTGGACGCCGCGGACGCCGGTACGGCGGTCATGCCGATCGTGTCCGCGGAGGCCGCGGCACTGGCCGAGGACAAGGAGTTCTGGGGCAAGATCACCGAGCTGGAGGAGGACGCCGAGCTGGCGTTCTGGAACACCCTCCACTCCGCGATCTCCCAGTCCGACTCCGCCGAGTCCCTCAACGTCTGAGCCCGAGGGCCCTCCCCCGTGGGGAGGGCCCTCGGTGTTCTCTCCGGGTCTCCTTCTCGCCGAGCCCGGAACCGCCGCTTTCCTCCGGTCCCGCGCCGAGCCGAGCGTTCGATCCGAACGACCGGCCCGGCCCGTGGACCCGCCGCAGGCCGACCCAGCCCCTGGAGCGCGATCTCGCGCTCGGTCGGCCTGCGACGGCGGCATCCCCCGCCTCACCCGCTTGACCCCGGGGTCAACGTCCAACGTCGTCGCGATCCCGCCCGGCACGGCCGAGTGAGCCGGACGACGACGAGGGCGGGCAGGACATGACAATGACGACGTCGCTCCAGGGCCAGAGTGTGATCGTGACCGGCGGCGACACCGGAATCGGCCGGGCGACCGCCCGTCAGCTCGAGGGCGCCCGGGTGCCCGCCGTGGGCCGGACCACGGAGAAACTCAAGCGGACCACCGCGACCCGGCATCCGCACGTTCGCCGCCGACGTCGCCGCAGCCCCCGCCCGGATCGTGGCCGCCGCGATCGAGGCGTTGGGGCGGATCGACCTCCTGGTGAACAACGCCGCCATCGCCCGGCCGGCGCCCGACCAAGCCGGCGAGCTCGCCGGCCAGCGTTGGGCCTCGGCGAGTGTCGCGATACGGGTGAACAGGCGTGAGCTCATCACCTCCTGCCACTCCGGCACGGGGCGAACCATCCATCCAGAGTGCTCGGTGGAGTCGAGGACGATCTTGTCGAGCTCCTCCGAGGTCAGCACACCACCGTCGAAGACGAATCCGATCTTGACACATGGCCATCCAGGGCTAGGTCCTAGAAAATGCTCCGGCATCGCGAAGTACGGCCGGGCCGGTCAAATGTCTCAAGATCACCACGACGCCGATGCAGCACACCATCCACTGCAACCGGCTCTGGGAGCAAGTGCGGCTTGTAATTGACGTAGTACTGCCAGGTGCTTAAAACGCGTTCCCCGGCGCGTGCGCGTACACCTAGGGCGGGCCGACGGGTCCGCGCCAGGCGGACCGCCCGAGGGCGGGTAGCAGCCCGCCGGCCCTAGCCACCACACGACTACCTCGCGAAAGGCACCATGTGACTCTCACACCCTAGTGCTTGGTCGGGCGGCCTCGGTGATGTGCGCGTCCTCCAGCTCGGCGGCGTACGTCAGGACGATCGCCACGGGGCGGTTGTAGTGCTCAATGACGATGCGGCCGCCGTGACGTGACGTGGTCGAGCACCTCGCGCCACTGCTGGCGGGTCTCGGCGCTCTTCATGCGTTGGACTGGTCCGTCCTGCGAGTGCGGAGCATCCGCCTGCTGCCCTCACCCGGTCTCACCGCCGAGGACCTTCACGCGTTCCTGCCCTGCCTCGACCTCGGTTCCGGTCCGGAAAGAGGCGCCCACCGTACCGACCGGAATGGACCCTGACGCCGTACACCATCGCCACGGACCGCCCGGCGCATTTCCCGAGATATCGGCCTATGCAGCACCGTCCCCAGCCGGACCTCGCTCTCTCCTAGGCGGAAAGAACCACGAGGGCATCACCCACAGTGACCATCCTGGAAGCCGCCAGGCCATCTCCGCATGTTCTGGTTGGCCGTCACGTCACGGTCCGTTAATGTCCCACGGTGTCACCGGCCGGTTCCCGGCCGGACCGCCGAATCGCCTCACGCGCAAGCCAGCGCGCCGGGCGAACCGGGGACCCACTCACGGAGCGCTCCACGGGACTCTCTCCCATCGCGCTCGGTCCCGGGGTGAATCCGTAACCGGTAGGGCTTCTCCTTGCCCGAACCCGTCAGCTAACCCGGTAGGCGGCCCAGGAGAAAGAGGAGCACCTGAATGGAGCCTTCGCGAACCGCGAAAGCGCATCATAGGCAGCACCGCAGTAAAAACGCCGTGGTCGCCGGCATTCTTCTCACCGCCGGACTGATCGCACCATCGCCGGCGGCCGAGGCGAAGCCGACACCCGGCATCGACGCGGTCCGGCAACAGGCCGACCAGCTGAACACCCAGCTCGAACAGCTCACCGAGCAGTACGACGGACTGCGTGTCCGGCTGCGGCAGGCCCAGCGCGCCAGCGCGATCGCCAAGGCGACCTCGCAGCGCGAGACCAAGGCCCTCAAGGCCATCCAGCGGCGTGTCGGCCGGCTGGCCGCGCTGCGCTACATGAACAGCGCACCCGACGAGGCCCCTGCCCTGTTCTCCTCCAGGGACCCGCAGGCACTGCTGGACCAGGCCGCGACCCTGCACTTCTTCACCCAGCAGGACGACACCCAGGTCCGCCAGCTCACCCAGGCGATCCAGAACGCCGAGCGCGCCTGGCAGAACGCCCAGGACCGGGCGTCGCGGTCCGCGGCGCTCAAGACGCAGCTCGCGCAGAAGAAGACGACGATCGGCAGGACGCTCGACAAGCTGCGCAGGCCGTTGCTCAAGGACGCCGTCGAGCGCGCCGAGCACGGCGAGAGCGTGCCGGAGATCCCGGGCGGGTCCAGCAAGGCGATCGGGGCCGTACGCGCGGCGCTGACGCAGCTCGGCGTCCCGTACGTCTGGGGCGGCGCCACGCCCGGGAAGGGGTTCGACTGCTCCGGGCTGACCATGTGGGCGTACAAGCAGGTCGGGGTGAACCTGCCGCACTACGGCGGCGACCAGTGGAACGCCGGCGTCCACGTCCCACGGAACGATCTACAGCCCGGTGACCTGGTGTTCTTCTACTCCGACATCCACCACATGGGGATGTACCTGGGAGACGGGAAGTTCATCCACGCACCGCACACCGGCGACCACGTGCGCGTCGCCGACCTGGCGACCCGCCCGTTCGCCGGAGCCGTACGCATCGTCTGAGTGAAGGGGCCCCGGGCGCGGGGCCCCTTTTCTCACTTCGTCGTGCGGTACATCTCCGCGACCATGAACGCCAGGTCGAGCGCCTGGCTGCGGTTGAGCCGCGGGTCGCAGGCGGTCTCGTACCGCTGGTGCAGGTCGTCTTCGACGATCTCGTGGCCGCCGCCCACGCACTCGGTGACGTCGTCGCCGGTGAACTCCAGGTGGACGCCGCCCGGGTGGGTGCCCAGCGACCGGTGGACGTCGAAGAAGCCCTCCACCTCGGCCACGACGTCGTCGAACCGGCGGGTCTTGTAGCCGCTCTCCGCCTCGAACGTGTTGCCGTGCATCGGGTCGCAGATCCACGCGACCTTCGCCCCGCTCGCGGTGACCTTCTCCACCAGCGGCGGCAGCGCGTCTTGGACGCGACCGGCGCCCATGCGGATCACGAACGTCAGGCGGCCCGGCTCGCGCTCGGGGTCGAGCTTGTCGATGAGCGCCAGGGCGTCCTCGGCGGACGTCGTCGGGCCGAGCTTGACCCCGATCGGGTTGCGGATGCGCCGCATGAACTCCACGTGCGCGCCGTCGAGCTGCCGGGTGCGCTCGCCGATCCACAGGAAGTGCCCGGACACGTCGTACGGCAGGCCGGAACGCGAGTCGATGCGGGTCAGCGCCCGCTCGTAGTCGAGGATGAGCGCCTCGTGGCTGGAGTACAGCTGGACGCGGTGGAACTCCTCCGGGTCGGCGCCGGCGGCGTGCATGAACGCCAGCGCCCGGTCGATCTCGCCCGCCAGCCGCTCGTAGCGGCGCCCGGCCGGGCTGTTGGCCACGAAGTCCTGGTTCCACGCGTGGACCTGACGCAGGTCGGCGTACCCGCCCTGGGTGAAGGCGCGGCAGAGGTTCAGCGTCACCGCGGCGGCGTGGTAGGCCCGCAGCAGACGTCCCGGGTCGGGCATCCGGTCCTCGGCGGTGAAGCCGAAGCCGTTGACCATGTCGCCGCGGTACGCGGGAAGCTCGACGCCGTCCCGGACCTCGACCGGCTTGGAGCGCGGCTTGGCGAACTGGCCCGCCATCCGGCCGATCTTCACGACCGGCACGCTCGCGGCGTACGTCAGGACGACCGACATCTGGAGCAGGGTCTTGAGCTTGTTGCGCACGTCGTCGGCGGTGGCGCCGGAGAACGTCTCCGCGCAGTCGCCGCCCTGCAGCACGAACGCCTCGCCACGCGCGACGGCGGCGAGCTCCGCACGGAGCTGGTCGCACTCGCCCGCGAACACGAGCGGCGGAAGCTTGGCGAGCTGGTCGGCGACGCCGCGCACCTGAGCGGGGTCGGGCCAATCGGGCTGCTGGGCCGCAGGAAGATCACGCCAGGAGTCAAGGAGGTCCACGGGCACCTAGGGTATCGACCCCTACGCCATGCATGGGCAGGCGGCCACCCGCGACGCGGCGCCCTTGCCCGGTCTTGGGGAGACGCATACCCTCCAGGCCGCCGTCCCCGGCCTCGGCAGGGGCGAGGAGGATGGACGGCGGGGACACCGACCACCAAGGGGGACATGATGGGCGAAAGCGAAGGTCTCGGGCAGACCGTACGGGAGTGGCTGCGGAGCCTGGAGGTGTTCGCCGGCCCGCTGGCGGACTTCGACCCCGCTCGTGCCCCGGCCGAGCCGGTCGACCTGTTCCTCGGCTGGCTGAGGGAGGCGGTCGAGGCCGGGGTGCCAGATCCACACGCCATGACGCTGTCGACCGTCGGTACGGACGGCGGCCCCGACGCACGGGTCCTCATCCTCAAGAACGTGGACGCCGGCGGCTGGCAGTTCGCGGTCCACGCCGGCAGTCCCAAGGGCCGTCAGCTGGCGGACGTGCCCCGCGCGGCACTCACCTTCTACTGGCCGCTGCAAGGCCGCCAGGTACGCGTGCGGGGCGGCGTGGAGCCCGCCTCCCCCGAACAGAGCGCCGCCGACCTGCTGGCCCGTGCGCCCTCCGCCCGCGCCGAGGCGCTGCTGGGCCGCCAGAGCGGACATCTGGAGAGCCTTGAGGACCGCGACCGCGCCTTCCGCGCGGCGCTGGCCCGGATCGAGGCGGACCCCGCCCTGGTCAGTACGGAGTGGACGCTCTACACGCTCGTTCCGGCCGAGATCGAGTTCTGGCAGGCCGACAAGGACCGCGTTCACACCCGGCTGCGGTACGAACGCACGGATCCTCACGGCCCGTGGGAACGCCACATGCTGTGGCCGTAGTCTCCACCGGTCGGTCCGGTCCGGGGCCGGACCACAGTTGATCGCCTTCACCCCGGGCGCGGCCCGCTTCTGCGATGATGGGCCGATTCTCCGCAGACAGCCGACGACGCATGAGGTTCTGACATGAGCACCACCAGCCGCGCCTATGACATCTGGCTCCGTAAGCCGGAAGAGGCCCAGCAGCTCCTGGAGTCGAGGCAGGCCGATCTCGAAGGCGACGGGCTGTCGCTGCTGTCGTGGCTCGTCCTCACCAACGAGCGAGACGACCGGAAGTCCGAGCAGATCGCCAACGCGGCCCTCGCAGCCGGCGGCGACACCCGTTTCGCCACCGCGGCGCTCGCCGAGGTGTACAAGTGGCGAGGCGACTACAACCGCTCCGCGGAGATCGTCCGCTCGGCGCGCGAGAAGTACCCGACCATCCCCTGGTACGCCCTGACGCTGGCCGACATCCTCAAGGACGGCGGCCGCCTCGACGAGGCCGAGGCGCTCCTTGAGTCGGTCGTGAACGACTCCCAGCTGCGCCGGCACGCGCTCAAGCGCCTGTCGAAGTGGGCGGTGGACCGGGGTGACAAGCTCCGCGCCCTGAAGTACCAGACCGACCTGATCGCGCTGGCGCCGGACTACCTGGTCTACGCGTCGGACTACACGCTGCTGGCCCACCTGCGGCTCGAGGCGGGCGACCCCGCGGGCGCACGGGAGGTCCTCCAGCGCGGGGCGTCCATCTACGCGGGCAACCTGCAGATCAGGGAGATGCTGCACCAGCACTTCGGCGAGACGGCCCCGGCGAAGCCGCCGACGGTGGCGCCGGTCGACGAGCGGACCGTCGGCGCCCGCCGCATCCCCATCAAGACCAGGATGATCACGCTGCGCTCCGGCATCCTCCCGGTGATCCAGGAGGCCACCGCCGGCCAGCTGCGTCCCGACGACATCCTCGCGCTGTCCGAGAGCCCCGCCTCGGCCGGTCAGGGCCGGATGATCCCGCTGGAGATGATCACGCCGGAGGGCATGGCCAAGCAGCTCAGCAAGTTCGTCGGCAAGATCGGGCCGCTGCACAGCCCGGCCGGCATGCAGGGCGCGATCATGGAGGCCGGGCGCGCGAAGGTGCTGCTCGGCGCCGCCGCGGGCGCGGCCGGCAAACTCGTCGGCAAGCGCGGCTGGTTCTACCGCGTCGCCGGGCCGGGCGCCGCGATGATCGACGACGTGGCCGCCGCCCTGCCGCCGCACGACCACCACCTCCTCTTCGGCCCCGGCCGTCCCGACAAGCTGTCGGAGGAGCTCGCCGCGGCCCTCGGCTGCCACGTGTGCGTCGTCGACGCGAACAACCTGACCGGAGCATGGGTCGTCGGCGCGTCGGCGGGCGTCGACCGCAAGTGGGTGGAGAAGGTCCTGTCGGACAACCCGGCCGGCAACGAGGACGAGCAGACCCCCATCGTGGTGATCCGCAAGATCTGAGCACACGCGTCGACGGGCCCGGAAACCGACGACCGGGCCCGTCGAATCCCCGGGGACGTCTTCAACGGCCGTGTGTACCCATTCGCGCCGTCGACCGCGACGGCGAGTCGGCACCCGCCAGATCCTCCAGGACAAGCTGCCGCTCGGGCGCGGCGTCCTCCACCTGTACGCCGAGCAGAGCCCGCGCGCCACGACCATCCGGTACGAACCGCGCACGACGGGTGAGGTGATCGACAAGATCGCCACCACACCCCGCGCGATCGGCCACGCAGGCGACCCGGCCACGGACTCGCCGCTCTCGTCCTGATCTCGTCCCGGCAGGTCTTCGCGCGGAGGAGATCCGTTCGGGCGACCCGATCGGCGTAGCGGGGTGAACAGCCCTTATCGTGGTGATCCGCAACAGTTGAGGCCCATCCGCGCCTCTCCTTCGTAACGACGCCCTGGTCCGGTACGTCCGGCGCCGGGGCGCTCTCGTCCCCCAGGCTCGGAGAAGATCAAGTGCGCACACGGACGGTCGCCGGACTCATGACCCTTGGGATGCTCGCCGCCGGATGCGGCGGCGGTGGCGGGGGTGGCGGAGGCACGTCGCCGAGCCCCTCGGCGTCCGCCACGACCCCGGCCGCGAACACGCTGACCGAGGCCCGGGCGCGGGCCATCTTCGCCCAGTACCAGAAGACCAACAACCAGGCCAACGCCCACATGTCGGACAAGACGCTGTCCACGATCGAGACCGGGGCGATGCTGAAGAGCGACCTGGCCGACTACAAGGTCACCCGGGCCGGTCTGGACTCGAAGATCAAGCCGTTCACCTACCACTCTCCCCGCTTCTACATCCCGCGCAACGCCGACTGGTTCGCGGTCGACGCGAAGCCCTCGGGCGGCGGCGAGGAGTTCCTCGTCTTCGCGGACAGCGGCGGAACGTACAAGCTCGCCACCACCGCCTGGAAGGACAAGACGTCGTTCCCCGCCATCGCGCGGGGCGCGGACGGCTCGGCCACGGCGGTGACGACGCCGGCCACCGCGAAGGTCGCCGCCGCGCACTCGGAGTACCTCAGCAACGTCGCGGCGGGCCTGCGTGGCACGGGCTTCGCGTCCGGCGGCCTGACCTCCAAGCTCGGCACGCAGTGGCGCGGCTTCGTCAACAAGATCACCTCGGACGCCGCGTGGCGCGGCGGGACGACCTGGAAGCCGGCCGACTACCCCGTGTACGCGCTCGCGACCGCCGACGGCGGTGCCCTCGTCTGGTACACCGCGACGCAGGAACTCGACTACAGCACGGAGATCACGACCGCCTGGTACCAGCCCGACAAGCCCTTCTTCGCCTTCGGACCGAAGAGGTACCACCACGACTACCACGGCACGTGGCTGTGGAGGTTCGCCGCGCACCTGCCCAAGGACGGCGGGAAGACCGTCGTGCTGGCGTCGGGGCACCTGCCGATCGGGGCGAGCGGAAGCTGACCCCCCGCGGGCCCAGGTCCCGTGACCTGGGCTCGCGGCGGGCCCGGCGATCGGCCGGTCAGCGGTGCGCGGCGGTGATGGCCTCGCGCGCCGCCTGGGCGACCTGCTCGATGTGCCACTCGCTCAGGCCCTGGTGGACCGGGAGCGCGAGCATCTGGTGACGCAACGGCTCGAGTTCGCCGAAGCGCGCGCGGTCGAGCAGGGGGTGTGCCACCGGCCAGATCTCGATCGAGCGTACGCCGCGTTTTTGCAGCTCGGCGATGGTGCGGTCGCGCTCGGGCACGCGTACGGGGAAGTAGAGCGGCGCGACGCCGTCGGGCAGGCCGCGGAACCGGTCGGGGCAGACCTCGGGCAGGGAGTTCAGCAGGATCTGGTAGTTGCGGCGGCGGAGTTCGCGGATGCGCTGCCCGTCGGCGCCGTGCACGGCCCACTCGGTCATGCGGGAGGGCTTGGACGCCGCGTTCTCCATGTCGGCGACCTCGAGGTCCCACTCGCCGATGACGACCTCGGTGAGCGTGCCCGCCTGGACCGCCTGTTCGGTCTTGCTGACCTTGCGGAAGACCTTGGTGGCGGGGGCGCGCAGCACGCCGGCGCGCGACTGGGCGGCCCAGCCCATGCCCTGAGAGGCGATCGAGCGCGCCATGCCCTTCCACGGCGGCCGGCCGGTCGCCTCGATGGATCCGCCCCGGATGAGCACCGCGCCGCCGTCGGGCACACCCAGCGACTTGCGCGGGCAGAAGATGGCCGCGTCGCCGCGCGAGCCGATGGCCCCGCCGCCGTCGTAGGAGAACAGCGCGTGCGCGGCGTCCTCGATGACCCGGGTGCCGGGCGGCAGAGACGGCATCGGGAAGCCGTAGTAGGAGATGAGATAGGTGGCGTGGCACTGCCGGGCCACCCGCATCAGGTCCTCCTCGTCGACCTGCAACGTCGGGAAGACCCGGTAGAAGACGACCTCGCAGCCGGCGAGCCGGGCCGCCTCGACCTCCGAGCCGCAGTGGTAGGCGGGCATCGCGATGCGGGTGCCGGCGCCGAGGCCGAGTGCCTTCAGCGCCAGCCAGATCGCACCGCGCCCCAGGTGCGTGAAGGTGAGCCCGTCCCTGTCGAACGGGAAGAGCCGAGACCGCCGCGTCACCAGGGAGGCCGGCTCGAGTGGCGGATAAACGCTCATCAACGGGTCGCTCATAGTGGCAACACCTTACTGGCCGACTTGAGCCAAGATATGGGTTCGCCCACCCGAGAAACTTCACGGCGCCCCGGCACGTCGTACCCCTCAGAGGTGATGCATGGAACTGTCCACACTCGGCGACGTCTGGCACGACGTCATCGGCACGCAACCGCATCCGCCGTGGTGGCTGGTCACGCTGACGGGCGTGGCCGCGCTCGGGGCGGTGTCGGTCCGTTCGGTGTGGCATGTGCTGCGCAACGTCGTGACCATCGCGCACGAGGGCGGGCACGCGCTCGCCGCGCTGGTCACCGGCCGGCAACTCCACAGCATCCGCCTCCACTCCGACACCTCGGGCGTGACCGTCTCCAGCGGCAAGCCGTACGGCGCGGGCATGATCGTCACGGCGTTCGCCGGCTATGTCACGCCGCCGCTGCTCGGCCTCGGCGCGGCCGGGCTGCTCGCGACCGGGCACATCACGGCCATGCTCTGGGCGGGCATCGTCCTGCTGGCCGCGATCCTCCTGCTGATCCGCAACGTGTACGGAGTGCTGTCCGTCGTCACGACCGGTGCGGTGATCTTCGCGGTGTCCTGGTTCGGTTCGCCGACCGTGCAGGCGGCGTTCGCGTACGGGTTCACCTGGTTCCTGTTGCTCGCGGGCGCGCGCCCGGTGGTGGAGCTGCAGAGCAAGCGCGCCCGGGGCCGCGCGCCCGACTCCGACGCCGACCAGCTGGCCCGGCTCACCGGCATGCCGGGGCTGATGTGGGTGTTCGGCTTCGGCGTCGTCTCCGTCATCGCGCTCGTGGCGGGCGGCGCGTGGCTGCTGCCGGACTCGCTGCCGCACCTGCCGAACTGGCACTGACGTGCCCCCGGGTCCCGGCGCGCGCACAGCCCGGGGGCCGGCCTGGACATCGACGAGGCCTCGGCCCGGTACGACCGCCGCGTGCTGCGGCTGCTGGTCCGGGATCGTCGATCACTTGACGGGGCGGCCCCGGTCGGCGTCGACGACGTACCAGGTCGTGCCGTACGCGCTGAGGCCCTGACCGTTGATGTCGCCGGGCCCGATGTCGCGCGCCGAGTAGTAGAGCGGCCAGCCGTTGTACTCCACCTGGGTCGGACCGTCGGTCCGGCCGATCGTGCCGAGCCAGGCCGAGTTCACCTCGGGTCCGGCGTTGACCTGGCCGTTGGTGAACAGCGGCGGCCAGTCCTTCGTGCAGGCGCCGGTGCAGTTCGACTCGAAGTCGGCGTTGTCCTTGGCCGCCACGTAGATCGTCTTGCCCCGGCCGTCCTCGAGGATCCGGCCGTACCGCGTCTGCCTCGCCCTGATCTCCAGCGGACCGGCGCCGGGCGAGGCGGACGAGGCGGGCGGCGGAATCTCGCCGGACGGCGCCGGCCGGGGCTCCGGCGACCTCGGCGACTCGGCCGGTGACGACTCCGGCGCCGCCGGCGATCCC
>NZ_JBHLZP010000181.1:1923-16948 GCF_042429965.1 Actinoallomurus acaciae | reverse complement strand
CCGCGACGGCGCTCAGCGGCCCCACGTCGGGCAGGGGCAGCGGGTCGGTCGGGGCTGCGACGCCGTCGACGAGGCCGAGGTCCAGGGTGCCGTCGGCGACCTGGGCCGCGATCGCGGCACGTTCGAGCACCCGGACGGTCACGGACACGAGCGGACGCCGGGACCGTACCGCCGCCAGCGTGCCCGCGACCCCGCCCGTGAGAGCCAGCGCGGAGGCGCCCACGACGAGGTGTTCGGCGGGCGCGGCGACGAGACGCGTGACGTCGGCGCGTGCGGCGGCGAGTCGCAGGAGCAGGGGTTCGGCGTGTTCGAGCAGACGGGTGCCCGCGTCGGTGAGCGCGACCGGGCGGCGGCGCAGCAGGGGTGTCCGCAGGTCGGCCTCGAGCGCGGCGATGTGCTGGGAGACCGCCGACTGCGTGTAACCGAGCTCGTTCGCCGCGGCGGTGAACGACCCATGGCGGGCCACGGCCACGAAGGTGCTGAGCAGATGCGTGTCCACGCCACATAAGTATCACTGATGACGAGTCGCGAGATCATCGTTGGAACTGAACTCGCCCCCGGGTTCAGGATGTCCGCATGGACACCTTCACCCCACGGATCGCCCTGGTCGGCGACCGCTCGCCGAACGTACGGGCACACGTCCGCATCCCCTCGCTGCTCGCGGCGCTCGCGGAGCGCGACCGGCTGGTCCTCGACGCGTACTGGATCCCGACCGAAGAGGCCGACGGCGCGCTGGACGGCTTCGACGCGATCTGGCTGGTGCCGGGCAGCCCGTACCGCAGCCTGGCCGGGGCGATCGCCGCCGCCCGTACCGCGAGAGAACGGAACATCCCGTTCCTGGGCACGTGCGGGGGCTTCCAGCACGCCCTCCTGGAGTACGCGCGGAACGTCTGCGGGCTCGACTCGGCCGACCACACCGAATATCCGTCCGCCACGGGCGACCCGCTGATCGCGCCGCTCGCGTGCTCGCTCGTCGGGCACGAGGGCGCCGTACGGGTGACGGCCGGCTCGCTGGCCCGGCGGATCCTCGGCGCCGAGCGGACGGTCGAGCGGTACCACTGCTCGTACGGGCTGAGCCAGGAGTCCATCGAGGTGCTGCGCGAGCGCGGGATGCGGTTCAGCGGCGCCGACGAGAACGGCGAGATACGGATCGCCGAACTGCCGGATCACCCGTTCTATCTGGCCACGCTGTTCCAGCCCGAGCTGGCGGGCGACGGCAGCCGCGCCCACCCGATCATCAGGGCCTTCGCCGCCGCCGCGCACGCCACCCGTACCGTGACGGCCTGAGAGCCGACCGCGCGACGGGCCCGGCGCGCGAACGTGATGTCCGTTTTCCGCCAGCGGGAGTCATCGCGTCTGCCGCACAGTGGAAGCGTGATGACCGAGGACAGCAGGTACGAGGCCGGGGGCGGCCGCTTCGCGGGGAACGTCGGCGCGGCGGACTGGACGGCGCTCGCCGGCGAACTGGACGCCCACGGCTGCGCGCTCACGCCACGGCTGCTCACCCCGGACCAGTGCCGCGACCTCGCCGCGCTGTACGACCGGGAGGAGCTGTTCCGGAACACGATCGACATGGCCCGTCATCGCTTCGGCTCCGGCGAGTACCGGTACTTCACCCACGACCTGCCCGACCTGGTCGCCGGTCTGCGTGAGGCCCTCTACCCGCACCTGCTGCCCATCGCCCGTGAGTGGGCGGCCCGCCTGGGGCGCACCGCGCCGTGGCCCGACACTCTCACCGAATGGCTCGCGATGTGCCACGAGGCCGGGCAGGACCGGTCGGCGCAGATCCTGCTGCGCTATCACGAGGGCGACTGGAACGCCCTGCACCGCGACGTGTTCGGCGACATGGTCTTCCCGCTCCAGGTCGTCATCGGCCTCGACGAACACGGCACCGACTACACCGGCGGCGAGTTCCTCCTGGTCGAACAGCGTCCCCGCGCCCAGTCCCGCGGCACCGTGCGGGTGCTCGAACAGGGCCATGGCCTGATCTTCACCACCCGCGACCGCCCCGTCCGCACCAAGCGCGGCTGGTCGGCCGGCGCCGTACGCCACGGCGTCAGCACCGTACGGGCGGGCCGCCGCCGCGCCCTCGGCCTGGTCTTCCACGACGCCACCTGACGCATGGCCACCGCCGCTCGCGCCTACACACTGCTCGACGCGGACGGGCACCCCTACGACAGCCCCACGCCGGGGACGCTCGGCGGCCACCGGCAGCAGCGGTTGTACGGGCGGCTGGACTGCCCATCGGCACTGCGAGCGATCGCGCGTGGTGGCTATGTCCGGCACCGGGTGTTCTTTGCCGACGAGGCCACCGCCGTCGCGGCCGGATACCGGCCATGTGCCGTCTGTCTGCCGGACGAATACGCCCGGTGGAAGGCGACCCGGGAAAGGACCGCTCCACCATGAACGTCCCGTACGAACGCGGGCGGTCCCGTTCGCCGCTGATCGCCTCAGCCGCGGCGACCGCGTACGGCGAGCCGCCGCGGCTCACCCGCCACACCGGCGCCGAGCTCACCGCCCTCATCGGCCTGCTGACAGGGATCGAGACCGTCGTGGTCGGCCACAGCCGCGACGATGAGTCCCGAGCGGCCGCCCGGGCCTTCGCCGCCGGCTGGCGGCGGCTGGGCAAGGAGATCATCACGACGGTGGACTGGCCCGAGACGGCCGCGTCCTGGCTGCGCCACGCCCGGCGGCTGACAGGTCCGGCACCGGACGCGTGGGTGGTGGCCGCCGCCCCGCTCGGCTTCGCCCAGCTGAGCCGCCGCCTGCGATACAGCACCGGCTGGGACCCGCGGCGGACCTTCGCCTTCGCCTCGCTGCACGACCCCCGCCTGCCCGCGCTGGCCGGCCCCGAGACCGTACGCGGGCTGCGCGGCGTCACCGCCGACGGCGGCTCCTGGGAGGCACGTGGGTCGCATCTTCTCCCCCACGCGTGACCGTCCCCCTTCCAGCCGCCTGACGCGACGGGCTCGCCGCCCCGTCCGAGCCGGGGCGAGGGCCGTGGCCGAAAAACAGATGCGCGGCCGGGACGGTCGCGCCCACCATGGAACATGGGCTGGAACATCACCGGTGATCTGGACACCTACCTAACCGAGGCCGGCGACTTCCTGCGCGCGGACCCGATCGAGAACACCGTGCCCCTGGGCGTGATCGAGGCCCTGCGCGCGAACGGCGTCGCCGCCTTCGGCGAGGGGCCGCTGTTCGGCTGGTGGCGCTCGGACGCGGGCGTACGGGGTGCGCTCCTACAGACCGGAGCCTTCCCGCTGCTGCTCAGCGAGATGCCGGACCACGCCGCCGCCGCGCTCGCCGACGCCCTGGCCGACCGCGGCACCGTCCTGCCCGGGGTGACCGGCCACCCGTCGACGGCCCGCGCGTTCGCGGACATCTGGGAGAAGCGGACGGGGTCGACCGGGGAGGTGCGCATGCGCCAGCGCCTGTTCCGCCTCGAACGGCTGGAGCCGCCGGAGCCACGCCCGGACGGCGCCCCGCGCGTCGCCACCGCCGCCGACCACACCCTCGTACTCGACTGGTTCGCAGCGTTCGAGGAGGAGGCGTCGGGCGGCGGCCCGCTGAACGCGACACTGGTCGACGACCGCATCGGCTACGGCGGCGTGCTGCTGTGGGAGAGGGAGGACCGCCCGGTGGCGGTGGCGGGCCGTACGCGCGTGGTGTCGGGGATGGCACGAATCGGCCCGGTCTACACGCCACCCGAACACCGCCGGCGCGGCTACGGAGCGGTGGTGACCGCAGCACTGACCCAGGCGACGCTGGATGCCGGCGCCTCGCATGTCGTGCTGTTCACCGACCTGGCCAACCCGACGAGCAACGGCATCTACCAGCGAATCGGCTTCCGCGCGGTCAGCGACCGACTGGTACTCGGCTTCCGCACGCGAGCCTGAACCGCGCCTCGGCGAACGCTCGCCTCCCGGGCCCCGGCGTGGACGGCCGTGGGAGGACTATCGTCGGGGTTCTTCCCTTCGAAAGGCCTCCGATGTTGCGTCTCGCCGGAATCATCCTTGCCGGAACCGGAGCGGCCCACTTCGCCGCCCCCCAGGTGTTCGACCCGATCTCCAAGGCCGCCTTTCCCGACGACACCCGCCAGTGGACCTACCGCAACGGTGCGATCGAGGTCGCGCTCGGGCTGGCCCTGACGACGAAGAGGACGCGCCTCCTCGGCCTGGCGGGCACCGCCGGGTACGCGGGCTGGCTGGCCAGCCGGGTCCGCGCCAACCGTTCCGAGTCGCAGTAGGCCTGCCCTCCCGCACCGGGCTCGCCCCCTGAACGGCCGGTGAGCGCGCCATCGACGCCCGCACGAGCGGAACGGCGCGGGGAAGGACGACGCGGCGTCTCATGCCGAGGTCGTCTCGGGTTTGGTGTAGAGGACCTCACGGGCCTGCTCCGCGGCGCGGATGAGGCTCTCGTGGATGAAGTCGAGGAAACGGGCGGCGTTCTCGAGGCGGACGGCGGCCGGGGTGCCCGGGCCGAGGACGGCGACGCCCTGCCGCGCGGTCTGGACGAACTGGTCGTTGTCCCGGGCGCTGCGGATCATCGACTGGTACCAGAGGTCGTCGTCGACGACGTAGCGCTCACGGCGGCGTTCGTCGCGCTCCCGGCGGACGAGTTCCAGGCTCTCGAGGAACGTGATCGCCTTGGAGACGGACGCCGGGCTGACCTTGAGGCGCTGGGCGAGCCCGGACGCGGTGAGGCTGCCGGAGTCGGTGGTGTAGAGGCAGGCCAGCACCCGGGCCATCATCTTGGGCAGGCCCGAGGTCATGAGGACGGTGGTGAGGGTCTCCTCGTACTCGCGCACGACCTCGACGTCGCGTCCGTCCTCGTTCAACCGAGCCTGCTGGGACGTCTGCGGCCCCCGGGACGCGGCCTGCCCGGGCCGGCGGGTGCGCTGCTGGGTGGCGCGGTGAGCCAGGTCGGCGCGGTAGGCGGTGGGGCCGCCGTTGCGCATCACCTCGCGCGTGATCGTGGAGGTCGGCCGGTCGAGGCGGCGGGCGATCTCGGCGTAGGGGAGGCTGTCGGCCAGCCCTTGCGCGATCTGCCGGCGTTCCTGCTGCGTGAGCCTGCCTCCCGGCATCACGACCCCCTTCGTGCCCCGTGGCGCTGTTCGGTGTTCCCTGCCGCCGTCACCATAGCGTTCATCTTCAGTGCATTGCAACGAACAACCCTCTCGTCATTGCGTTAAACGAGAGTCCGTTGCAATGATTATAGCCCTTTGAACTGCATAACTACTGGTTGGATGCAATAGAGTCGTTGCTGGAAAATAGAAAGCAACGTAGCGTTTCCGGAGTTAGAAACAACGCAGCGCCAGGAGCACAGGATGCAGAAGTTCGACACCGCCGCACCGATCACCGGCGTCCTGAACATCCCCGCCGGGCGCGTCCAACTCATCGCCGCCGACCGGGCCGACACCACCGTCGAGGTCCTGCCCGCGAACGCCGCCAAGGGCCGCGACGTGAAGACGGCCGAGCAGACCACGGTCGAATACGCCGACGGCGTCCTGCGGATCGAGTCCTCGGCGAAGAACCAGTACCTCGGCCCGTCCGGATCCGTCGCGGTGACTGTCAAGCTGCCCGCCGGTTCCCAGGTCGAGGCGAAGACGGCCGGCGCCGAGCTCCGGACCGTCGGCCGCCTCGGCGACGTCGCCTTCGAGGGCGCGTACCACCAGATCAAGCTGGACGAGACCGCGAGCCTCCGCCTCACCGCGACCGACGGCGACGTCGAGGTCAGCCGCCTGGGCGGCCCCGCCGAGGTCAGCACCGCGAGGGGCGACATCCGGATCGCCGAGGCCACGAGCGGCAAGGTCGTGCTCCGCACCCGATCCGGCGACATCTCGGTCGGCGCCGCCGCCGGCGTCTCGGCCGCCCTGGACGCCGGTACCTCCCACGGCCGCGTCAGCAACGCCCTCAAGAACGACGGCACCGCCGGACTGGACATCCACGCCACCACCTCTCACGGCGACATCACCGCCCGCAGCCTCTGAGGAGCACCCACCATGACCGAACTGGCCATCGCGGCGAACGGGCTGCGCAAGTCCTACCGCGACAAGAACGGCGACAAGGTCGTGCTCGACGGCGTCGACCTGGCCGTCCCCGAAGGAACGATCTTCTCCCTGCTCGGCCCGAACGGCGCCGGCAAGACCACCACCGTGCAGATCCTGTCCACGCTGATCCGGGCGGACGGCGGCGAGGTTCGGGTCGCGGGATACGACCTGAACCGTCAGGCCGACGACGTACGCGGCGCGATCGGGGTGACCGGGCAGTACTCGGCCGTCGACAAGCTGCTCACCGGCGAGGAGAACCTGCTGCTCATGGCCGACCTGAAGCACGTGCCGAAGCGCGAGGGCAGGCAGAAGGCCAAGGAGCTGCTGGAGAAGTTCGACCTGGTCGAGGCGGCCGGGAAGACCGCTGCCACCTACTCGGGCGGCATGCGGCGCCGGCTCGACCTGGCGATGACCCTGGTCGGCGACCCGCGCCTGATCTTCCTGGACGAGCCCACCACCGGCCTCGACCCGCGCAGCCGCCGCGCCATGTGGGGCATCGTCCGCGACCTCGTCGAGGACGGCGTCACGATCTTCCTGACCACCCAGTATCTGGAGGAGGCCGACGAGCTCGCCGACCGCATCGCCCTTCTCGACCACGGAGGCCTGATCGCCGAAGGCACCGCCGACGAGCTCAAGCGCCTCATCCCCGGCGGCCACATCGAGCTCACCTTCGCCGACACGCGCCTGCTCGACGCGGCCCGCCGGCTCCTCGAGGCCGGAGGCGCCGACCCCGAGGCGCTCACCCTGCGGGTGCCGAGCGACGGCAGCGTCCGCGCGGTCCGCGAACTGCTCGCCCTGCTGGACGAACACTCGATCGACGTCGCCGAGATGAGCGTCCACACCCCCGACCTCGACGACGTCTTCCTCACCCTCACCGGCCGGCAGAAGGAGACCATCCGATGAGCACCCTCACCCTCGCCGTGCGCGACTCCTCCACCATGGTCCGGCGCCAGCTCAAGCGCCTGCTCCGCTACCCGTCCATGACCGTGCAGCTGATCGTCACGCCCGTCATCCTCCTGCTCCTGTTCGTCTACGTCTTCGGCGGCACCCTCGGCAACGGCCTCGGCGGCGGGGCCGGCGGCCGTGACGCCTACGTCGACTACGTCGTCCCCGGCATCCTGCTCATGGCGGCGGCCACGGCCGCGACCGGAACCGCCGTCATGGTCGCAACCGACATGACCGAAGGGATCATCGCCCGATTCCGCACCATGCGGATCTCCCGGGCCTCGGTCCTCACCGGACACGTCGTCGGCAGCGTCATCCAGCAGCTCCTCGGCATGGCCGTCCTCATCGGCATCGCCCTGGCGATCGGCTTCCGCCCGAACGCCACCGCCGTCGAATGGCTGGCCGCCGCCGGCCTGCTCACCCTGTTCGTCGTGGCCATCACCTGGCTCGCGGTCGCCCTCGGCCTGAAGTCCCCGACCCCCGAGGCCGCCAGCAACGCCCCGATGCCGCTGATCCTGCTGCCCTTCCTCGGCAGCGGCTTCGTCCCCACCGGCTCCATGCCCACCGTCCTCCGCTGGTTCGCCGAGTACCAGCCCTTCACCCCGATCATGGAAACCGTCCGCGGCCTCCTCCTCGGCACCCCGATCGGCAACAGCGCCACCATCGCCACCGCCTGGTGCGCCGGCATCGCCGTCGTCTCCTACCTCTGGGCCAAGAACACCTTCAACAAGGCCTGACCGTGAACCGGCCGAACAGGGCCGGGCCGCGGCCGGTTCCCCCTGGTCTGCGTCCGACGGGTACTGCGGATATGAGCCAAAGGTTATATTGACCCTGTGGAGTGGGACGTCATTCTCTTAGAACCCGTCGAGACGTGATTCCTGAAGCTCTGCGAGTCCGAGCCGGACTCGGCGGCGCTGATCGAGCAGGCCGTTGAGCGCTTGGTTACTGTGGGCCCCACGCTGGGCCGACCGCTCGTCGACACGTTGGAGCACAGTGCACTGCGTAATCTGAAGGAGCTGCGGCCCGGCTCTCGCGGCCGGTCGGAGATCCGGATGCTGTTCATCTTCGACCCCGACCGGGCTGCGATCTTCCTGGTCGCGGGTGACAAAGCGGGACAGTGGTCGCGTTGGTATGAGGAAGCGATCCCACTCGCTGAAGCCCGGTATGCCGACTACCGGGCAGAGAAGGACAAGGAGGGCGGCCGATGAGCACCGGACGCAACTGGCGAGACGTCAGGGCCGAGGCCCACCGCCGCCATCCAGAGTTGGCCGACCCTGAACGGCAGGCGAAGGCGCGCGCCGAACTCGACGCCTACATCGCAGGCCATCACCTCAAGGAACTGCGCAAGGCTGTCGGGAAGACACAGGCCGAGCTTGCCAAGGTCCTCGGTGTATCGCAGTCCCGCATCTCACAGATCGAGAACGGCAAGATCGAAGCGATGGAGCTCGAGACACTGCGGGCATATGCGATCGCACTGGGTGGACATCTGGACATCACCGTCAGCGTCGGGCCTCACTCCGTCAAGGTAGCCTGAACGTCCGCAAGGCCGGCGGGCCCACGTCAAGCGCCCGATAAGCCGGTGAGAGCCCAAGCGGTCAAAGCAGGCCGAGCCTCGTAGACCAGGATCGCCGCCTGGCCCTGAGCATAAGGTCGGCGCCCGGCCCGAACGCACGACGATCGTCGTACCGGCCACCGACGAAAGTCGTGGCCCGCCGAACGACCACCGGCAGACGTGTTCGCCGTCACGTCACTGAAGGCTGCGACCCATGCGGAAACCCATTCTCGGCGGCCTGCCGGCCGCAGCCCTTCTCACCTGCACCGTCGCGGCGCGAGCGACCGCGGAGCCTGCTCTCGGCCTGCCCCGGCCGACCGGCCCCGCCCGGTGGGGGCCACGGCTCCGCAACTGGTCGACTCGTCGCGTACGGACCCGTGGGTGCCGGCGTCGGGTACGCCGCGGCCGATGGTGTCGCTCTGGTACCCGGCGTCGGCGGCACGGGGCACACGCGCCGCGTACATGACCCCGGGAGGAGTCGGTCGGCGCTGCCGCTCAAGGGAGCGGGCATCACCACCGTGCCACCCGACACGCTGAGCCGGATCCGCACCGGCGCGTACGCAGGCGCCGCGCCGGCGCACGGCTGGCATCCGCTGGTCGTGCTCTCTCCGGGGTTCTCCCTGCCGCGCTCGTCCCTCACCTCACTGGGCGAGGACCTGGCGAGCCAGGGCTACGTGGTCGCCGGGATCGATCACACGTACGAGAACTTCGGTGAGACGTTCCCCGACGGCCACACCACCACGTGTGTGGCCTGCGAATTCGACCCGCTCCTGCTCATGAGCACGGCGGCCATGCACACGCCGTCCTCCAGGGACACGACCTGGAGCGACGCGTGGCAGCACCTGACCGGGTGGAAACCCTGGATCACCGTCACCGGTACGGAGCGCTCCTCCTTCACCGACCGGCATCCGCTCGCCGACGAGCTCGGCCGCACCTTCGGCGCCGACATCTCCGGGGCTCGCGCCGTACAGATCACGCGGGCCTACGGCGCCTTCTTCGACCGGAGCCTCCGGCACCGGCCCGAGCCCCCGCTGGACGGGCCCTCGTCGATCGATCCGAAGGTGACCTTCTGGAACTGAGGTGAGAGCGGCGGCCCCTCGCCCACGGGGGCCGCCCTCCCGGTCAGCGGCCGAACACCATCAGCGCGGCGCCGCGGTCGTTCGGGTACGGGGTGAAGGCGTATCCGGTCTGCGTGTAGAGCAGGCCGTGCGAGACGACCGCGCCGCCTCCACCGGACAGGGCGCCGCCCCGGGCGGGCAGGCCGTTGACGCCCTGGACGTCCCGCATCGTGTCGTAGCTCCACAGGACCTTGCCGGTCTCCGCCGAGTAGGCGCGCATCTTGCCGTCCATGCCGCCCTCCCAGACGATGCCGGGCGTCGTGGTCACCGCCGGGGTGAATCCGCGCTGGCAGATGTCCGGGTACTTCGCCGCGCCGCCCGTCGTGCAGCCGTCCGCCGGGCTCGGCGTCTTCCACAGCACGTGGCCGGTGGCCGGGTCCAGCGCGAACAGCGTGCCCGGATCGGCCATGTACGTCGCGATGTACAGCCGGTGCCCGTCGTAGCTCGACCCCCACTGGATGCCGGACAGGCCGCCGTTCGGCATGGGCGTGGAGAGCTGCCGCCGCCAGACCGCCTTGCCCGTACGGGCGTCGAGCACGTGGTACACCCCGACCTTCTGGCCGATGCCGACCAGGCGCCGGCCGCCCGCGGTGAACAGGTTCGGCGCGGCGCCGAGGTCGAAGTCCAGCGCGGTGCCGTCTGGCAGGTTCGGGCAGTACTGCTGGTCCTGCGGGTCCTGGCTGCCGCACTCGGCCCGCCAGGTGTCGACGTCGGTCATCTTCTCGGTCCAGCGGGCCCGTCCGGTGCGCGCGTCGAGCGCCAGGACCGAGTCGAAGTGTCCGCCGCTGCCGGTGTAGTTCTGCCCGGTGCCGACGTACACGGTGCGCGTCACCGGGTCGACCGCCGGGGTGCTCCAGACCCCGCCGCCGGACGGCGCGTACTTCGGGCGGCCGTTCGGCCAGGTGCCGTCCCGCTTCGGCTTCGGCACGGTGTAGTAGCGCCAGGCGACCTTTCCCGTACGGGCGTCGAGGGCGTCGAGGTGCCCGCGGAACGTACAGCAGGCGTGGTCCTTCCCGAGGACGTTCTCGCCGCTGGACACCCCGACGTACACCCGGCCGTCGAAGACGAGCGGCGAGCTGGTGACGATCGCCCCCGGTGTCGTGTCGAGACGTTTCGCCCAGTCGAGCCGCCCGGTGCGCCGGTCGACCGCGTACAGGTAGCCGCGTACGTCACCGAAGTAGACCCGGCCGCCGGAGACCGCCGGGCCGTCCTGCACCTGCGTGGCGCCGGTGCCGACCGTGGCCAGGTCGAAGGTCCACCGCGCGCCTCCGGTACGGGCGTCACGCGCGTACATCTTGCCGTCCGGGCCGCCGAAGTAGACCGTGCCGTCCGCGACCGCGGGCTGGCTGCGCGGCGTACCGGCCTCCTTCGGGTACGCGAAGGCCCACTTCAGCCTGAGCCCACCGACGTTGGCCGGCGTGATGGTGTGTTCGGCCGGGTTGAACCGCGAGCCGAGCCGGTCGCCCTGCCAGGTCGGCCAGTCGCCGTTCGCCCACGGTACGGCGGCGCCCGCCGGCGGCACCATCGCGGTCAGCGGCATGACAAGAGACACCACGGCCGGTATCGCCATCCGCCGACGTCCTCGCGCTCCGCGCATACCCATCTCCTCCCGGTGCCCGCGCCCACGGCGGGCCCCCGGTCAGACTGGCGAACCCGCACGGTGCCCTACATCGACCAGACGGTCACACCGCATCAACCGAAAGTCGGGACGGGGGCAGCCGATCGGCCGTGTCTCACCGGTTCGAGCCGGTCCACCGGGGCGAGACGTCCACCCGGAGGAAGGCGGCCTCGCGGTCGAGGGTGGCGATCACGGTGTTGGCGGTGACGAGCACGCCGAAGAGGACCGCGAGCGTACGGTGCCCGAGCACGTCCAGGCAGATCATCGCCGTGCCGAAGACGAGCGCCTTCACCACGAGGACCCCGGCGAGCGGCAGCGCCACCCGGGCCTTCGGCGCGGCGAACAGCCCCCACACGACCGCCGCCACCAACGGCGTTCCGATGCCGAAGACCAGGTGCGGGGCCAGGCCGCTCCCGACGGTCGCGCCCCACCAGGCGAGGATCGCCAGGGCGAGCAGTTCGAAGAGGAACGCCAGCCCCTCGTTCGCCAGGTGCGCCGCGCCCGTGACGACGAGGTCGCCGCCGGTGAGCCGCCGCCAGCGAGGGATCTCCGCGTAGACGGTGCCGATGACCAGCGCCCAGACCAGCAGGGCCACCGGTACCGGCCAGGCCGCCCACGACGCGGTGACCGCGGCGAAGAGTTGCAGCACGACCAGCGCGACCGTGACCCCGCCGGGTACCGCGACGGGAACCTGGGTCTTGTCGCCGGGCGTGACGAACACGGCCGGGAGCCCGATCAGGAGCAGCAGCGCCACACCGGCGAGAACCGGTGAATGGGAGGCCAGCGCCCAAGGCGTCGCCACCCAGGCGACCAGTTCCGCGGCGAACCGCGGAACCGACGAACCTTCGAAACGAACCGGCGCCTCGGGCGTTCCGGTCTCTCGCGTGGAAGCCAGTGCTCTCTCCCGTGTTCCCGATGCCACCAGGTATGCCCCAGTGTGCCCCGCGGCGGTCCCGCCCACCAGGGGCTCGGGCACGAGGCCCGGCTATCGGGTCTTGCGCTTGTCGAACTCGGCCGCGACCGCGTGGATGGAGCCCCGGCCTTCGAGCTCGACGCTCTTTCCGTCCGCCATGCTGATCGTGACCGGCTGCCAGCTCTTGCCGCCCTCGACCTTGATCGACGCGATGCGCTCCAGCGGAATCTGGCCGAGGTGCTCACCGACCCGGTTGAGCATCGGGTCGGCGGCCCACACGTGCAGGGCGCTGTCGCTGACACCGAAGACGACGGCGGCATCGAGCGGGAGGTCGGTCTCCTCGGTCATCTTCTTCGCCGCCGCCCGGGCGGCGGGCCTGGCGATCAGGTAGTTCCCGAGCGGGGAGAGCATCCGCGCTGGGCTGAGCGCGGTGTCCACCCTGGCGTAGGCCGCTGCGATGATCTTTTCGTCGCCGAGCTGCTCGGTCAGGGCGGCAGCCAGTTCAGCGTCTTTCGCGTGCATCGGTACTTCCCCTCGGTCGGCGTTCGGGCCACGGACCCACGCACCGTCGTGTCATCCGTACCGCCAGCGTCGTGGCAGCGCACACCTCACACGATCGGTGATCCGGTCACTCTCGTGTCCACCGAACGGTGGACACGAGATCCCGCGATAAGCGCCCATGCATCCCGATTGGCGGCATTTCCCGGCAAATGTGATCCGCCAAGAAGGAATCGGACGGCTTTTGGAAAGTACGGCGATCGTCCGGAACAAGCGTTTATGATCTTGCTTGTCTTCGAAGGCGAAAAACCCGACTTTTAGCTCAAAGGAAACATAGTGCGACACATGCGCAAGTACCTCGCCGGGGCGTTCGTGATCTCGGCGTTCGCGTTCGAGGCGATCTCCTATATTCCGGACACTCACATGACCGCAATTCGGTCGATTTACTTCTAAACCAAACAGGCCGTGGGCCGGACGGGCGATACCGTCCGGCCCACGTAGCGCCGAGCCGTCGCCCTACAGGGCGTCCAGGAGGTCTCGGACGGTCTCGGACTCCGGCCGCATCCCCGCCCGCTCGAAGAAACGCAGGGCTTGGCGCCACCAGCGGCGGGCGTTGTACCGGGAGCCCTTGCGCAGGTGAAGGCGCCCGAGCCCCTCCTGCACCTTGGCCCGCTCGTACGGCTCGCCGGTGACGTCGGCCAGCTTCAGACCCTCGCGGAACGCCTCATCGGCGTCCGCGAGGCGCTCGTCGGCCAGCAGCACCTCCCCGATACGCCGCAGCGCCTTCGTCTGCTCGAACACCTCCGAGATGCGCCGGGAGAAGGCCAGGGCCTGCTCGAAGTGGATCAGCGCCTCTCCGTGCTGCCCCATCCGGAAGTAGGTCGCGCCGATCTCGATGAGCGTTTCTATTTCGTTCCGCTTGTCGCCTATCTGGCGATAGGTGAGTAATGCGTAGCGGAAACCGGTCAGCGCTTCGTCGTACTGCCCGGTATGTAAATGGATGCGGGCCATGTTGTTGCGCCAGATCGCCTCGTGCTGACGGCCCATCTCCGGCATGACGCGAGAGGCGTCCTCGTAGTAACCACGGGCGGCGTCGACCCGGCCCAGCCGCAGCATCAGGTCGCCCTGGTTGTTCAGCGACATCAGCAGCCCGAGCGGATCGTCGATCGACGCGTAGATCTCCAGGGCCGCGCTCCGGCTGTCGGCGGCCTCCTGGTACCGGCCGACGAACTCCAGGAAGATCGCGATGTGGTCCAGCACCCGGGCCTCGCCGCGCCGGTCTCCGAGCGACCGCCGGATCGCCAACGCGTCGCGCGAGCTGGCCAGAGCGTCGCGGTACCGCGACCGCTGCCACAGGATGAGTCCGCGATGGTCCAGGGCGTCGGCCTTGCCCCGCGCGTCGCCGAGCGACCGGTAGATCTCCAGCGACGCCCGCGCGTGGTCGAGCGCCTCGCCGTACTGGCCGGTGCGGAACCGCACGCCCCCGAGGTCGAGCAGGGCCTGCGCCTCCCCGGCCGCGTCACCCAGCTCCCGCCAGGCCTCGACCGCGCGCCGGTGCAGGACGTCGGCCCGGTCCCAGTGCCCTCCGGCATCGAGGTACCCGGCGAGTGCGTGCGCGAGCAGGGCCATGTGCCGCAGGGCGCCGACGCTGTCCGCGTACTCGACGGCGGCGAGAAGGTTGTGATACTCCGCCGTCATCCACGCGTCCGCCTCGGCCGCGGTCGTGAACGGCGCCGGATCGGGCGGCGGGACGTCGCGGCCGAGGTCGCGGCCGTGCGCCTGTAGCAGCCGGTCGGCGAGCAGTGCGGCCGACACGGCGTGGTCGAGCTGGCACCATACGGCGTCCCGGCGCACCGACTCGGAGTCCTCGCCGGCCGCCCGCTGACGCGCGTAGTCCCGGACCAGGCCGTGGAACCGGTACCGCCCCTCGGTCGGCTCGGTCAGGAGATGGTGATCGAGCAGTTCCTCGATCAGCCGATCGGCGTCGGCCGGGTGCTCACCGGTGATCGCCGCCGCGCCGTGGAGGGCGAAGTCCGCGCCGAGGTGCAGGCCCAGGCGGCGGAACCCCCGGCGGGCCCGCGGGCCGAGTCCGCGGTACGACAGGTCGAAGGCCGCGGTGATCTCGCGGTCCGCGGCCCGGATCTCGGCGAGCCGCCGGTTGCGCGCGGCGAGCCGTCTCGCGAGGACGGCGCTGGTCCAGGCGCGACGGTGCCGTAACCGGTTCCCGACGAGCTGGATCGCCAGCGGCAGGTGGCCGCACAGCGCGACCACCTCGGCGACGTCGCCGGGCGGGGAGGCCCGATCCGGCCCGATCGCGCGTTCGAGCAGG
>NZ_JBHLZP010000181.1:0-1854 GCF_042429965.1 Actinoallomurus acaciae | reverse complement strand
CCGGCTCGTGATCAGGGTCAGGCAGCCCGGCGCGGCGGACAGGAGCGGCTGGACCTGGTCACGCCCGCGGGCGTTGTCGAGGACGACGAGCACCCGGCGGCCCGCGAGCTCGGCCCGCCACAGCGCCGTGCGCTCCTCGACCGAACGCGGGACGCCCCGGATGCCGAGCATCCGCAGCAGCGCGTCCAGCGCGGCGGCGGGGGCGGTCGCCTCCTGCTCGGCGTCCAGGCCGTGCAGGTCGAGGTACAGCTGCCCGTCGGGGTACTCCTCGGCCAGCCGATGCGCGAGATGCACGGCCAGGACGGTCTTCCCGACGCCGGGCATGCCGTCCAGGGCGATCACCGTCGGACGCCCCGGGCGCGTCGGGGAGGCGGCCTCGACCAACGCCCGGACCTCCTCCTCGCGCCCGATGAAGTGCCGGATGTCATCGGGCAGCGTGCGGCGCGGATCGCTCACGACGGCCTGCGCCCGCGGCACCGGGAGCAGCGTCCGGTCGCGCCGCAGAATCCGCGCCTGGAGTTCCTGGAGTTCCGGGCAGGGCCGGGCCCGCAGTTCCTTCCACAGCCGGTGGCTGGCGTCGTGGTAGACCTCCAGCGCGTCGGCGTGCCGCCCGGCGCGGTAGAGCGCCTTCATGAGGTGCTCCACGAGCTTCTCGTTGTACGGGTGCTCCTCGACCAGGACGAGGAGTTCGCTCACCAGGTCGGTGTGGTGCCCCAGCCGCAGCTCGACCTCGACGCGTTCGAGCGTGGCGCCGAGGATCTCCTCCTCGATGGCCCGGCGAACGCCGTCCGCCCATTCACCGGGCAGGTCGGCCAGCGGCCGGCCGTGCACGAGCGCGTCGGCGCCGCGGAGGAGTTCGAGCGCCCGCTCGTCGTCGCCGCTCGCCGCGATGGCCCGCGCCTGTCTGCGCAGATTACGGAACCGGTGCAGATCGATGTCCGTGGAATCGGCGCGGAGGACATATCCGCCGGGGCGGAAGGTTTCAATCGTCGCCTCGTCGCCGATACCGCTGAGGCGAGCGCGCAGTCGTGAGACATACGTGTGCAGATTGGCGCGAGCGCCGGGAGGCTCCACACCGTCCCAGACCCAGTTGATGAGCTTTTCCATCGAGACCGGAACGCCGGGAGTCTGGGCGAGAATCGCCAGCACACAGCGCTCTTTCGCGCGCCCGACGGCGTGGCGTCGGCCGTCGGACCACAGCTCGACCGGACCGAGGATTCGGAATTCCACCAATGACCTCTTCGGTGGATCTTCACTTATTCAGTACATGGTTTCACTCACGGTGTCATCATGACCAGAAGCCCCCTTGGCCGATATGGGTCGCCGCTCTGACGCATGGCAAGGCCATGTCAAGGTTTTCGTCAAGGTGCGTCGCCGACTCTCACCACATGTTCGGTTTCGAATGGCGCCGGTCCCCGGTCGGACACGACACGGGGATCTGGGGGGCGCCCGACGACCGCCACACCGTTCTCGTAGTGGTCCGCAGCGCCGCGTGCGGACAGCATCTGCTCGACGTCGTCCGGCTGGTGGAGTCGGACCCGCGCGTCAAGGTCGCCTTCACCATCGACTGTGACCTGTACGACCGGGGGGTCGAGCGGCTCCTCAGTGACATCGGCGCCGTCGTCGTCTCCTGGCGGGACGCGACGGCGCGCGACTTCGGGCTCGCCGTCGCCACCGATCTCGCCGCGGTACGCCGGGTGCGCGCGCCATCGGCCGTGATTCCGTTCGGCGAGCGCATCGAGACCGCCGCGCTGCGCGAGGCGCACCGCCGCGACCTAGGCCTCATCTACGTCAACCCCGAGGGCCCGAACGGCAACCCGGACCCGCTCGCCTCGGCGCGCGACATCCGCGAGA
>NZ_JBHLZP010000180.1:0-15085 GCF_042429965.1 Actinoallomurus acaciae | reverse complement strand
GCGGCTCCGGGCTCCAGCGGCGCCGCTCTCCACACCGGGTGAGACGGGTAGGATCGCAGCCACACGCGGAGGCCCGGCCGCGAGCCGTCATCGCCGCCAAGGCCTGTCTCACCCGCCCCGTCCGTAACCGGCGCGACGCGCGCGCACGGTCGGCGGCGGGCTCGTGGGGCAGACCCGAGCGCGGCTCGCGGCCTGTCGTGCGGCGACCGCCCTCACGGCCCCGTGACGATCGTCATCCAAGAACGCGAGGAGAACCACCCGTGTCCGAACGCACTCTTGTCCTCGTCAAGCCCGACGGCGTACGCCGGGGGCTCGTCGGCGACGTGATCTCGCGCATCGAGCGCAAGGGCCTCAAGCTCGTCGCGCTGGAGTTGCGCACGCTCGAGCGCGACGTCGCCGAGACCCACTACGAGGAGCACCGGGAGAAGCCGTTCTTCTCCTCGCTCGTCGAGTTCATCACCGGCGGCCCGCTCGTCGCGATGGTGGTGGAGGGCCCGCGCGCGATCGAGGCGTTCCGCGGGCTCGCCGGCGCCACCGACCCGGTCGCCGCCGCGCCGGGCACGATTCGCGGCGACCACGCCCTGGAGATCCAGGAGAACATCGTCCACGGCTCCGACTCCACCTACTCCGCCGAGCGTGAGATCAAGCTCTTCTTCCCGAACCTTTTCTGACGACGGTGCCAAGACGCGCGGTCCGGAGCGACTCCGGTCCGCGCGTTTTGTTTAGCGTGACCGGCTTCTGACCGGAGCGTTACGGAGCGGCGACGCGCGACGATTGGTCCTGCATCAACTGGCGTGTTCCGAGTTACCATGACAATGCGCTCCTGCACGCCCGCCAATCTCGAAGGGCTGCCTTTCTTCATGGGTAACAAGCTGTCGTTCCTCGGCCGCGACATGGCGGTCGATCTGGGTACGGCGAACACGTTGGTCTACGTCCGCGGTCGCGGCATCGTGCTCAACGAGCCCTCTGTCGTGGCGATCAACACCCACACGGGCAAGATCGTCGCCGTCGGGATCGAAGCCAAGCGGATGATCGGCCGTACGCCGGGCAACATCGTCGCGGTGCGTCCGCTGAAGGACGGCGTCATCGCCGACTTCGACGTCACCGAACGCATGCTCCGCTACTTCATCCAAAAGGTTCACAAACGCCGACATTTCGCCAAGCCACGCATCGTCGTGGCCGTGCCCAGCGGTATCACCGGGGTCGAGCAGCGCGCCGTGAAGGAGGCGGGCTACCAGGCCGGGGCCAGACGCGTCTACATCATCGAGGAGCCGATGGCCGCCGCGATCGGCGCCGGGCTGCCGGTGCACGAGCCGACCGGCAACATGGTCGTCGACATCGGCGGCGGCACGACCGAGGTCGCGATCATCTCGCTCGGCGGCATCGTGACGAGCCAGTCCATCCGCGTCGGCGGTGACGAGCTCGACCAGGCGATCATCTCCTACGCCAAGAAGGAGTACTCCCTCATGCTGGGGGAGCGCACCTCCGAGGAGATCAAGATGGCGATCGGGTCGGCATACCCGTTCGACGACGAGCCGCACGCCGAGATCCGCGGCCGCGACCTCGTCAGCGGGCTGCCGAAGACCGTCGTGATCTCCGCCGAGGAGATCCGCCGCGCGATCGAGGAGCCGGTCAACACCGTGGTCGACGCGGTCAAGACCACCCTGGACAAATGCCCGCCTGAGCTGTCCGGCGACATCATGGACCGCGGTATCGCGCTGACCGGGGGCGGCGCCCTGCTGAAGAACATCGATGAGCGCCTGCGCGAAGAGACGGGCATGCCGATCCACATGGTCGACAACCCGCTCGACTCGGTCGTGCTCGGCTCAGGCAAGTGCGTCGAGGACTTCGAGGCACTGCGGCAGGTCCTCGTACCCGAACCAAGGCGTTAGGACACCCGGCCGGTGAAGGACACCCGGCGAACCCGCGCGGTCCTCGGCGTGCTGCTGCTCGTCTCGCTCACCATGATCACGGTGGACTACCGCGGCGGGAACAACTCGCCGCTGAGGGCGCTGCGTGGCTTCGGCGAGGCCATTTTCGGCCCCATCGAGCAGGGCGCCACCGCGGTCGTTCACCCGGTCGCCGGCGCCTTCCACACGTTCACCGGGGCGCCGAGCGCGCACCGGCGGATCACCCGGCTCGAACGCGAGAACCAGCGGCTCCGCCAGCAACTGCGCACCGGGCAACTCGACAAGCGGCGGGCCGGCGAGCTCGAGCGCCTCCTCGGCACCTCGGGTCTCGGCGGCTACCGCATCGTCCCGGCGGAGGTCATCTCCTCCGGCGAGGGCCTGGAGAACACCGTCACGCTCGACGTCGGCAGCCGCAGCGGCGTGCAGCCGAACATGACCGTGCTGTCCGGCGACGGGCTGGTGGGCCGGGTGACCCGCGTCGGGCCGACCAGCTCGACGGTCATGCTCGCCATCGACGCGGCGTCCTCGGTCGGCGGGCGGCTGGAGAAGTCCGACGAGATCGGCATCGTGCAGGGCGCCGGCCGTCGCGGCGGCTCGTCGCTGAAGTTCCAGCTGCTCGACTCCACCGTGGTCATGGAGCCCGGCCAGCGCATCGTCTCGTTCGGCTCCGAGGACGACCGGCCGTACGTCCCCGGCGTCCCGATCGGGACGATCGCCAGGATCGAGCGGACGTCGGGGTCGCTGACCCGCACCGCCGTCGTCCGCCCGTTCGTGCGCTTCACCTCGCTCGACGTGGTCGGCGTGGTGGTCGCGGCGCCGAAGCGGAACCCCCGCGACTCGGTGCTGCCGCCGTCGCCCTCACCACCCACCCCCACACCCGCGCCATCGCAACCGCCGCCGGCCCAGGCGGGCTCATCAGCCCCGCCGAAGTCCCGACCGGCTCCGTCACCGACGTCGAGAGGCTGACCGTGTCACGTAACGTCCTCGCCTCGATCGTCATCGTCGCCGCACTGATACTGCAGGTGACGGTCGTCAACCGGCTGCCGCTGCCCGGCTCGGTGGTGCCCGACCTCGTGCTGCTGGCCGTCGTCGCGCTCGCCCTGGTCAACGGTTCGCTGCGCGGGCTCGTCGCCGGGTTCTGCGCCGGGCTGGCCGCCGACATCGTCCCGCCGGCCGACCACACGATCGGCCGGTACGCGCTCGTGTTCTGCCTGATCGGCTACCTCTGCGGCTCCGTCGCCGTCGAGATGGACCGGGCGCCGCTGCTGCCGTTCGTGGCGGTGGCCGTCGGCGCCCTGGCCGGATCCGTGCTGTACGCCCTGGTCGGCGCGATGCTCGGCGATCCGCGCGCCCGCTGGCCGGTGGTCTCGCACGTGCTTCCGCTCCAGGTCTTCTACGACATCGTCGCCAGCCCGTTCGTGGTCTGGGCCGTGCTGCGGCTGACCAACCGCGCCGAACGGCCCCGCGACTCCGCGGGGCTCGACCCGGTGCCCGGCTTCTACCGGGCGAGGTAGGCCGATGGGCTCGCGTTCTCACGTGCGGCTCGTCGTGCTGCACGTCATGGTCATGTCGCTGCTGCTGTCGCTCGGCGGGCGGCTCTGGTACCTGCAGGTCATGAACGGCGCGCACTACCGCCGGGTGGCCGCCGACAACGGCATCCGCGACATCATCGTGCCGGCGCCGCGCGGGCAGATCCTCGACGACGCCGGCCGTCCGCTGGTGCGCAACCGCACGGCCCTGGTCGTCTCGGCCGACCGTACGGTCCTGCTGCGGCAAAAGGACGGCGGCAGGGCCGTGCTCCAGCGGCTCGCCGGCGTGCTCGGCGTGCCGTACACCCAGCTCTCCGACAAGATCCGTCTGTGCGGGGCGGGCGTCACACGGCCCTGCTGGACCGGCTCGCCGTACCAGCCGATCCCGCTCGACGACAACGCCGATGCCCGGAAGGCGCTGCAGATCCGCGAGCGCCAGGAGGACTTCCCCGGCATCAGCGCCCAGCTCCAGGCGGTCCGCGACTATCCCCGTACGGACGGGGCGGGCGCCGCGCAGGCGCTCGGGTACCTCCAGCCGATCACGCAGGAGGAGCTGAACAGGCGCAAGGGCATCAAGGTCACCGGCTACAGCGGCGTCGACCTGATCGGCCGCGACGGTCTCGAGGCGGTCTACGACGGCGACCTGCGCGGCGCGACGGGCGTACGCCGGGTGCTGGTCGACAGCCAGGGCAGGGTCACCGGCGTCGCGTCCGAGAAGCCCCCCGTGTCCGGCGGCAACCTCGTCACCAGCCTCGACGCCAAGGTCCAGGGGGACGTCGAGTCCGCCCTCAAGCACGCCATCGACGCCGCGCACAAACGCGGCGACCCCGCCGACTCGGGAGCCGCCGTGGTCATGGACGTGCGCACCGGACGGGTCCTGGCGCTCGGCAGCTACCCGACGTACAACCCGGCGGTGTGGACCGGCGGCATCTCCCAGAGCGAGTACGACGGGCTGCTCAACAAGAGCAAGGGACAGCCGCTGATCTCCCGCGTCACCCAGGGCGAGTTCGCGCCGGGGTCGACGTTCAAGGTCTCCTCGCTGCCCGCGGCGATCCGCGACGGCTACTCGCTGCACGGCACCTACGGCTGCCCGTCGTCGTACATGGTGGGCGCGCGCGCGTTCAGCAACTTCGAGGGCGAGTCCGGCGGCGACATCAGCCTGCACCAGGCGATCGTGATGTCCTGCGACACGATCTTCTACCGGTTCGCGTACGAGGAGTGGCTGCGCGACGGCGGCAACCACCCGGTGAAGAACCCCAAGGATCCGATGATCAAGATGGCCAAGGACTTCGGGTTCGGCAAGCGGACCGGCATCGACCTGGTCGGAGAGTCACCGGGGCGCATCCCCAGCCGGCAGTGGAAGATGGACTACTGGGACGCCACCAAGGGCTCCGACTGCAAGCACGGCAAGACCGGCTATCCCGACGTGGCCAAGACCGATCCGGCGCGTGCGGCCTACCTCAAGCAGATGGCCGCGGAGAACTGCGTCGACGGCTATGTCTTCCGCGCCGGCGACGCGGCCAACTTCTCGGTCGGCCAGGGCGACGTGCTGGTCACGCCGCTGCAACTCGCCCGCGCGTACGCCGCGGTGGCCAACGGCGGCACGCTGTGGAGCCCGCGCGTCGGCAAGGCGGTGCTGGCCCCCAACGGCACGATCGCCCGCCGCATCGACCCGGTGAAGGCCGGCACGCTGCCCATCTCGCAGAAGGTCCTCGCGTACATGAGGAGCGCGTTCGCCGACGTGCCCAAGTCCGGTACGGCGGCCGGGGCGTTCGGCGGGTTCCCGCTCGACAAGCTGCCCGTCGCCGGCAAGACGGGCACCGCGGAGGTCTGGGGAAAGAAGGACAACTCCTGGTTCGCCTCCTATGCCCCGGCCGACAACCCGCGCTACGTCGTCGTGGCGATGGTCACGCAGACCGGCACGGGCGCGACCACGGCCGCCCCGGCCGTGCGCGAGATCTGGGAGGACATGTACGGCCTGCGCAAGGGCAAGAAGCCCGACCTGCCCGACGGCAAGGTGCCCGACCGGCTCCCGGCGCTCGCCTCCGACGGCACGATCGTCCCGCCGCCGGGCTTCGGTGAGCCGGCGGAGAAGACACCCGCGTCCCTCCCCTCCCACCGGAGGAAGAAGCACAAATGATCAGCGGGTACGCCCGGCCGCTCGAAGGCCGTTCGTGGCTGAGCCGCCTGTCCGACTCGCCGTTGCGCCGGCTCGACTGGACGCTCATCTGCGTCACGGCGGTCCTGACGGCGATCGGCTCGGTGCTGGTGTTCTCCGCGACGCGCGGAGGCCTGAGTGAGGCGGGCGCCGATCCGTACTCCTACCTGAAGAAACACCTGTTCAACATCGCGGTCGGGGCGATCCTCGGCGGCGTGACGGTGGCACTGGACTACCGGCTGCTGCGGGCGTACGCGCCGATTGTGTACGCCGCCGCGTGCGTCGGCCTGGTCGTCGTGCTCACGCCGCTGGGCGCGACGATCAACGGCTCGCACTCGTGGATCACGCTCGGCGGCGGGTTCCAGCTCCAGCCGTCGGAGTTCGCCAAGGTCGGCATGGTGGTGCTGCTGGCAATGATCCTCGGCGAGCCACGCGACGGCGAGGTCGGCCCGGGACGCCGCGACATCCTGCTGGCCCTGGGGCTGGCCGCCCTGCCCGCGGGCCTGGTGATGCTCCAGCCGGACCTCGGCACGACCATGGTGTTCGGCGCGGTCGTCATCGGCATGCTGGCGGTCTGCGGCGCGCCCAAGCGCTGGGTGCTGGGGCTGCTGGGCGGCGCGGTGACCGGGGCGTTCATGGTGTGGTGGCTGCACCTGCTCAAGCCGTACCAGATCAACCGGTTCACGGCGTTCGCCGACCCGTCGAAGGACCCTCAGGGCGCGGGCTACAACGCCGAGCAGGCGCGCATCGCCGTCGGCTCGGGCGGGTTCTTCGGCAAGGGCCTGTTCCACGGCGAGCAGACGATCGGTCACTTCGTGCCCGAGCAGCACACGGACTTCATCTTCACGGTGGCGGGGGAGGAGCTCGGCTTCGTGGGCGCGGCGCTGATCACCGCGCTGCTGGGCGTGGTGTTGTGGCGGGGGCTGCGCATCGCGATGCAGGCGGCCGACCTGTTCGGCCTGCTGGTGGCCTCGGGCGTCGTGTGCTGGCTGGCGTTCCAGACGTTCGAGAACATCGGCATGACCGTCGGCATCATGCCGATCACCGGCCTGCCGCTGCCGTTCGTGTCCTACGGCGGCTCGGCCACGTTCGCCAACATGATCGCCGTCGGCCTCCTGGAGGCCGTGCATCTGCGCCATAACCCGTACGAGTGACCTCGAATCCGTCACAGGTCACGCCTATCGTGCGGACCATGACGGAGATCCGGTACGTGCGGGGCGATGCCACGTCTCCCCAGGCCAAGGGCCCCAAGGTCATCGCGCATGTCTGCAACGACCGGGGCGGGTGGGGAAAGGGCTTCGTCGTGGCGCTGTCACGGCGGTGGCCGGAGCCGGAGAAGGCCTACCGGCGCTGGTACCGCGATCGCGCCGGCAACGACTTCGGGCTCGGCGCGACCCGGCTCGTCCAGGTCCGCGCCGACACTTGGGTCGCCAACATGATCGGCCAGCACGGCACCAGGAGCGGCCGGAGCAGCGGGCCGCCGATCCGCTACGAGGCGCTGGACGAGTGCCTGCGCCGGCTGGCCGGACAGGCCGCCGAACTCCACGCGAGCGTCCACATGCCCCGCATCGGCTGCGGCCTCGCCGGCGGACGCTGGGAGCGCGTCGAACCCCTCATCGACGCCCGCCTGGTCGCGGCCGGTGTCCCGGTGACCGTCTATGACGCTTGAAGTTAGTGACTTTGCGTAAACGAGTGGCTACGTTCGATAGTAGGGGTTAAGTTACGGACTGTGACCGCAGTCATTGAGGCCGCTCCCCAGCGGCATACGCATTCCGCCTGGCCGGAGCGATCCTACCGAAGTAGGATCGATGCCATGGCGATGAAGAAGCTGTCCATCACCCTGCCCGCCGAGCTCGCGGAGATGGTCCGGCGCGAGGCCGAGGAAGAAGGCACCTCGGTCTCCGCCGTCATCGCCGACGAACTCGCGGCGGCCGCCCGGCGCCGCGCCGGGGTCGAGGCCGTGCGCTGGTTCGTCTCGGAAGAGGGGCCGTTCACCGAGGAGGACCGGGCGGCGGCTCGAGCCATCCTCGACGCGGCCGACGAGCACCAGCGCAAGCTCGACGAGCTGGCCGAGCGACAGAAGGAGGCCGGCTGATGTCCGCCGTCCGCCCGATCGTCCTCGACGCGGGTTCGCTGATCTCCGCGGAGTCCCGCAGCCGCGTGATCTGGACCGTCTACGACGAAACGCTGATCACCGGCCAGGAGCTCATTGTCAGCACGCCGGTCCTGGCTCAGGTCTGGCGCGACGGACGCAAGCAGGCGGTCATCGGCCGCTTCCTGCGGCGCTGCGTGGTCGACCGGCCGAGCGAGAGCACGGCCAAGCGGGCGGGCGAGCTGCTCGGCCGCACCGGCACGAGCGACGCCGTGGACGCGCTCGTCGTGGCCACCGCGATCGAGCGGGGTGCGACGACCATCCTGACGAGTGATCCGAGCGACCTGAAGGCGCTGGTCGACGCGAGCGGCATAAAGCTCCCGCCGCTGATTCAGAGAGTGTGATCCGGTCGGCCGCTCCCCATGGGGGCGGCCGGCCCGAGCTCAGCGCGCGGTCGTGACGACGATCTTTCCGACCTGCGTGCCGGACTCCATGTGGCGATGGGCCGCGGCGATGTCGCCGAGGTCGAAGGTGCGGTCCACCACGGCACGGAAGCCGCCCCCGCGAAGCCCGGAGGCCACGAACGCCTCCGCGCGGCGCAGGCGCTCCGGATCCCTCGTCGTCTCGTGGACGGTGTAGGTGCGCATGTTCAGCGCGGGCATGCCGAGCTCGAAGCCCGGGTACGGAGTCGTCTCGCCGCTGAGCGCGCCGTACTCCAGGAGCGTGCCGCCCGGGGCGACCACCCTGGCCAGGTCCACCACGCCGGGGCCGGCGACGGCGTCGAAGACGAACTCCGCGCCCCGGCCCCCGGTCAGCGCCGGCACCCGCTCGACCACGTCCTCCGTGCCGGTGACGATCACCTCCGCCGCCCCCTCACGGAGCAGCGCGTCCTTCTTGGACTCGGTGCGGGTGAGGGCGATCGGCACGGCGCCCACGCGCCGCGCGACCTGGATGGCGGCCAGCCCCACGCTGCTGGACGCGGCGTTCAGCACGACCGTGTCCCCGGCCCGCATGCCACCGACCTCGACCAGTGCGCCGTACGCCGTCAGGTACGGCATCCACACCGCCGCGCCCGCGACCGAGTCGAGCCCGTCGGGGCGGGGCAGCACCGCCGCCGCGGGCACGATCGCCCGCTCGGCGTAGACGCCGTAGTCGTTCTGGGAGAAGGCGGGGATGACGCTGACCGGTTGCCCGGGCTCCAGTCCGGTGACGCCCTCGCCGGCCGCCTCGACCACGCCGGCGGCCTCGGTGCCCAGCCTGGCCGGAAACCGTCGCACCGGCTCGATGTAGTGGCCGCTGCGGAACAGCGCCTCGGCCCTGTTCAGGCCGATCGCCTCCACGCGGACGCGCACCTCGCCGGGTCCCGGCTCGCCGACCGTCGCATCCTCCAGCCGCATCACCTCGGGGCCGCCGAGCTCATGGAACAGCACCGTTCGCGCCATCACACACCATCCGTTCCGTCGGAAGTCGATGACCGATTCCAGGGCAAAGTACGATGAATGTCAAATTAGAAAGGTGTCGTACTACTGTTCCGAGTTGCTCCTCATCGCCCTGGCCGACGCGGCGGGCCGGCGGCGGTAGGCTCGGAACTTGATTCCCATCCTGTTCTCCGGAGGCTTTCGCCATGTCCGTCGAGTCGCTGTTTCCCCGCCTGGAGCCGTTGCTCCCCGCGGTGCAAAAGCCGATTCAGTACGTCGGCGGTGAGCTGAACTCCTCGGTCAAGGACTGGGACGGGGCGCAGGTCCGGTGGGCGCTGATGTACCCCGACGCGTACGAGGTGGGGCAGCCCAACCAGGGCGTCCAGATCCTTTACGAGATCCTGAACGAGCGCGAGGGCGTCCTCGCCGAGCGCACCTACAGCGTGTGGCCCGACCTCGAGGCGCTGATGCGCGAGCACGGCATCCCGCAGTTCACCGTGGACGCCCACCGTCCCGTCGGCGCCTTCGACGTGCTCGGGATCAGCTTCTCCACCGAGCTCGGCTACACCAACATGCTGACCGCGCTCGACCTCGCCGGGATCCCGCTGCAGGCGGCCGACCGTACCGAGGACCACCCGATCGTCCTCGCGGGCGGGCACGCGGCCTTCAACCCCGAGCCGATCGCCGACTTCCTCGACGCGGCCGTGCTCGGCGACGGCGAGGAGATCGTGCTCGCGATCACCGAGTTGATCCGGGAGTGGAAGGACGAGGGCCGCCCCGGTGGCCGCGACGAGCTGCTGATGCGGCTGGCGCGCTCCGGCGGCGTCTACATCCCGCGGTTCTACGACGTCACCTACCTGCCGGACGGCCGGATCCAGCGGGTCGCGCCCAACCGGCCCGGCGTGCCGTGGCGGGTGGCCAAGCACACGGTCATGGACCTCGACCAGTGGCCGTACCCGAAGAAGCCCCTGGTGCCCCTCGCCGAGACCGTGCACGAGCGCTTCAGCGTGGAGATCTTCCGCGGCTGCACGCGGGGCTGCCGCTTCTGCCAGGCCGGCATGATCACCCGGCCGGTGCGCGAGCGGTCGATCACCACGATCGGCGACATGGTGGACACCGGCCTGAAGGAGTCCGGCTTCCAGGAGGTCGGGCTGCTCAGCCTGTCCAGCGCCGACCATTCGGAGATCGGCGACATCGCCAAGGGCCTGGCCGACCGGTACGAGGGCACCAACACCTCGCTGTCCCTGCCGTCCACGCGGGTCGACGCGTTCAACATCACGCTGGCCAACGAGTTCTCCCGTGGCGGGCGCCGCTCGGGCCTGACGTTCGCGCCCGAGGGCGGCTCGGAGCGCATGCGCAAGGTCATCAACAAGATGGTCTCCGAAGACGACCTCATCCGCACCGTGACCACGGCGTACGAGAACGGCTGGCGGCAGGTCAAGCTCTACTTCATGTGCGGGCTGCCGACCGAGGAGGACGAGGACGTCCTCGCCATCGCCGACATGGCCAGGCGCGTCATCCGGGCGGGCCGCGAGGCGACCGGGCGTCGCGACATCCGCTGCACCGTCTCGATCGGCGGGTTCGTGCCCAAGCCGCACACGCCGTTCCAGTGGGCCGCGCAGTGCGACCACGAGACGGTCGACCGGCGCCTGCGCGCGCTGAAGGACACGCTGCGCCGCGACAAGGAGTACGGCCGCGCCATCGGCCTGCGCTACCACGACGGCGAGCCGTCGATCATCGAGGGCCTGCTGTCCCGCGGCGACCGCCGGGTCGGCAAGGTCATCCAGGCCGTCTGGGAGGACGGCGGGCGCTTCGACGGCTGGAGCGAGTTCTTCAGCTTCGCCCGCTGGCAGACCTGCGCCGACAAGGCCCTGGAGGGCGTCGGCCTGGCCTGGTACACCGTCCGTGAGCGCGACGAGGTCGAGGTCCTGCCCTGGGATCACCTGGACGCCGGCCTGGACCGCGAATGGCTGTGGCAGGACTGGCAGGACGCGATCGACGAGACCGAGGTCGAGGACTGCCGCTGGACCCCGTGCTATGACTGCGGCGTCTGCCCGACGATGGACACGGAGATCCAGATCGGCCCGACGGGCAAGAAGCTCCTCCCCTTGACCGTCGTCTGACCTTCGAGCGCCGCGCTCTGCGCGTCTTTCCGCGGACCTCGCCCCCAACGGTGAAACCGGTGAACGCCGCCTCGCCCACGCGCGGGCGAGGCGAGCCGATCGCGTCCTTCACCTCACTCCCGCGCGAACCTGCCGGGACCGTCGTCCAACGCCCGGGCCGCCGGAGGAGGGCCGGGCGCGCGCTCGTCGGGGGCCGGTCCTGAAAAACAAGGCAGCCCTGTGAGGATGTCTCCGCGAAGGGCGGAGAGTCTCACAGGGCTTGTCGCCGGGGGCCGGAGCGGGCGGCCTTCGAGGCGGCGACGGATGACGGTGGGATCCGGTGCCTCGGCGCGCCTTCGCGCGGTTCGGCCGCCGGATCGGGACCGGGCTCAGCCTGAGGGCGGGATCGGGCGCGCCGGGCTGGGCGGGGACTCAACCCAGGAGTGGAGGCGTGCTCGGTCCGCGCATCGGGCCGGGCGGGGGCTCAGCCCGCGGACGGGGCCGGGCAGGGGTCCACCCGGTCGGCGGTGCGGCGCAGCATGCCCGCGAGGTGCACGCGGGCGGCCCGCCGGACCTGGGCGGTGACCTCCTGGCGCGGGGTCGGCCGGTAGGCCACCTGGGGGGCCTCCGGGCGCGAGTCGAGCAGGTGCTGCCGCGCCTGACGGCGAGCGGACTCGAACGCGATCATCTGCAGCGGTTCCATGTGCCCTCTCTAGGTCTCTTTATCGATTCAGAACCAAGCACGAGCTTAAGGCCAAGTCGCTTCTGAATCAATTCAGAAATAGGGTTCCCGGTGTGGAACGCGTCACCCTGCAGACGATCGCCGACCGGGTCGGCGTCTCACGTACGACCGTGTCGAACGCCTTCTCCCGGCCCGACCAGCTCAAACAGGAGCTGCGGCAGCGGATCATGGAGGTCGCCGAGGAGCTGGACTACCCGGGGCCGAACCCCGCCGCCCGTACGCTCCGCCGCGGACGTGCCGGCGTGATCGGCGTCGTCTTCACCGAGACGCTGTCGTACGCCTTCGCCGACTCCTACGCGGTCGGCTTCCTGCGCGGGCTCGCCCGCGTGGCCGAGCAGTCCGGCACCGGGCTGCATCTGATCGGCTGGCCCTCGCCCGGCGTCGCGGAGGAGGTGATCGGAGACGCCGTCGTCGACGGTTTCTGCCTGTTCTCGCCGGAGGCCCACCCGCTGGTCGAGACCGTCCTGCGCCGCCGTCTGCCCGTCGTCACGGTCGACCACCCGTACGTCCCCGGCGTGCCGTTCGTCGGCATCGAGGACCGGACCGCGGCGAGCGAGGCGGCCACGTGCCTGCTCGAACTCGGGCACCGGCGCATCGCGATCATCGCGGCGCAGCCGATGGCGGCCCAGATTCCCGGCCGTGGTCACGCGCAGGCCTGGCTCGACATCGACCTCGCCGCCGGCCATCGTTTCGGCGCCGGGCGCGCCCGGGTGGCCGGCTACCACGACGCGTGCATGAAGGCCGGTCTGACCTGGTCCGACATCCCGATCCACCCGACCACGAACGACCGGGAGATCGCGCGTCGGACGGCGGCGCGGATCCTCGACCTGGACCCGCGGCCGACGGCCGTGATCGCGGCCACCGACGAGATCGCCTTCGGGGTGATGGACGTCGCGGCCCAGCGGGGCATCGACATCCCGGGTGAGCTGTCCGTCGTCGGGTTCGACGACGTGCCCGCCGCCGAGCCGGCCGGGCTCACCACCGTCCGTCAGCCGATCACCGAGAAGGGCACCACCGCCGGGCGGCTGCTGCTCGAACCGTCCAGCGACGACCCCGCGCCGTGTGTGCTGATGGAGCACCGGCTGATCGTTCGCCGCACCACCGCGCCGCCCCCGTGAGAGGAAACGAAACGGCTGGCGCCTGCGTCTCAGGTGAGTGAACAGCGTGGACAATGGCCCTCCGGGCTGCGTGACGGTTCCCCTCCTGATCATCGTTCTGCCGGTGCGCCTCCTGTGGGAGGCGCTGAAGGTGATCGGGCGGTACGTGCTGCGTCCGCTCGGGTGGCTGCTCCACAACGCCCTCGTACGGCCCGTGGCGTGGATCCTGCGTGAACTCCTCTGGCGCCCGATCCGCTGGGCGGTGCGCGTCCTGGTGGTGCTGCCGCTGCGCTGGGCGGGCCGGCGGATCCTGCTGCCGCTGGGGCGCGCGATCCTGCGGTACGTCCTGGTGCCGCTCCTGAGCGGGTTCGCCTGGGTCGTGATGCTCGTCGCGCGGCCCGTCGGGCGGGCGCTCGCCGCGCTGTGGCGCGCCGTATTGTGGCCGGTTCTGGCTGCGTTCGGCCGCCTGCTCGCCCACGCCTGGCGGCTCGCCGGCGTGATTCTTCACCACCTCCTCGTACGGCCCCTGAAATTCGTGTGGCGGATGGTGTTGAAGCCGGTACTGCGGGCCGTGCGGCAGGTCTGGCGGGCCACGGCGGTACCGGCGGCCCGCTGGTTCCGCCACCATGTCCGGGAACCCGTGCGTGCGGCCGGACGTTCGGTCTCCAGGGCGCTCGGCCTGGATGCATGGCGGCCGTGACCCCGTACTCTTAGAACAAAAGACTTTCGCACTGGCACGAGTAGGAAGGATCAAAACACTGGCACCCATGCCGGAGGGCCCGGCGCCGGCCCCCGTGACCCAGCGGCTTCGCGTGCGGTACGCCAAGCGCGGCAGGCTGCGGTTCACCAGCCACCGAGACATCTCCCGGGCCGTGGAACGCGCCATCCGGCGCGCCGGGATTCAGGTGGCGTTCAGCGCCGGATTCAGCCCGCACCCGAAGATCTCGTATTCGGGTGCGGCGGCAACTGGTGTCGCCAGTGAGGCGGAATACCTCGAAATCGGGCTTGTCGCCCCCTGTGATCCAGGTCGGCTGCGGGCCGATCTCGACGACGCGCTACCCGAGGGTCTGGACATCCTCGATGTCGTCGAGGCGCGCAACGGAACTCTGGCGGACCGCCTTGAGGCGTCGAGCTGGCTCGTACGTCTCGACGGGGTCGCCCCGGAGATCGCCGGCGCCGCCGCGGCCGCCTTCCTGGCGGCCGATGAGATCGAGGTCGAACGCCTCACCAAGAAGGGCCGCCGGACCTTCGACGCCCGTGCCGCGGTCATCGCGTGCGAGCTCGACCGGCGCGCCACCGAGGGCGCGGATGCGCAGTGTGCCATACTTCGAATGGTTGTTCGGCACACGACACCCGCTGTTCGACCTGACGACGTCCTCACCGGACTTCGGCTTGTGGCCGGCCTCGCGCCGCCGTCGCCTCCTTTGGTGACGCGGCTGGCGCAGGGGTTGCTCGCCGATGACACCGGTGAGCTCACCGACCCGCTGGCCCCCGACCGGCAGACCGCACCGGCAGGCGATGTCGCCGCCGCGCACGCGGACGCCGTACGGATGGCGGAGCCGGACGCCGTCGGTGCCCAGCCGTAGGCGATTTCCATGCATCGCATGGATTCTCACCGACGGCCGGGCGCACCCCTGATGACTTTGTCGGCACGACCCGAAGGGCCGAGCCGGCGCCAAGGAGAAACGGATCGCTCCTGTGCGGCGCACCCTGGCGGGTCGCGCCCGGGAGCTGACGGGAGAACGCCCGCATGCTTGACAACGAGATCGGTGACGCCACCGGCGGCACTGAGAACACCGGTAATGAACCGACTGGTGAGACCGCACAGGTGAGCCGTCCGCGCCGGGCCAGCCGCCCGGCCGGGCCGCCTCCTGAACCCGAGGAGAGCACGCCCTCCGCGCCCAAGGGCGAGGAGCAGGCTCGTCCCGCCAAGACGACACGCACCCGCCGGACCACGCGCAAGCCCGCGGCCGAGCCGGAGACCACGGCCCCGGTCAAGGCCACGGCCCCGGTCAAGGCCGCGGCCCCGGCCGAGCC
>NZ_JBHLZP010000179.1:0-15142 GCF_042429965.1 Actinoallomurus acaciae | reverse complement strand
TCGCGACCGGTGGCACGCCCGTCGTACGGGCGGTCCGCCGGTACGGCGACCCGGCGACCGGCGGCGGGCCCGCGGAGCCGGTGCCCCGGCCCCGTGCGTCATGATCGAGCTCTCCGTGCCCGCCGTCGCGGTCGTCCCCGACTCGGCGACGCTCACCGACCCGGTGTGGGAGAACGCGGACGTCGCGCCGGAGGCGGTCCAGTTCGCCCGCCGGGACGGCGGCCGCTGGCAGGACGTGACCTGCGCGCGGTTCCGTGACGACGTCGTCGCCCTGGCCCGGGGCCTGCTCGCCGCCGGCGTCCAGGTCGGCGATCGCGTGGCGCTGCTGAGCGCGAACCGGTACGAGTGGACGCTCATCGACTACGCGGTCTGGGCCGCCGGCGCGGTCACCGTACCGATCTATCCGACCTCCGGCTCCGAGCAGATCGCCTGGATCCTGTCCGACTCCGGCTCGGTCGCCTGCTTCGTCGAGACCGACGCCCAGCGCGCGCTCGTGAACGGGCTCCGGCACCGGGTTCCGGGCATGACCCGTCTCTGGCGGATCGACGCACCGCGGGGCGCCATCGGTGAGCTCACCGCCCTGGGAACCGCCGTTCCGGCCGAGGAGGTCGAACGGCGCCGCCGCGCGGTCGGCGCGGACCAGGTGGCCACCATCGTCTACACCAGCGGAACGACCGGCCGGCCCCGGGGCTGCGGCCTGACACACCACAACCTGTGCTCCGAGATCGCCAACATCGTCCCCAGGTTTCCGTCGATGTTCCGCGACGACGCCTCCACGCTGCTGTTCCTGCCCCTGGCCCACTCCTTCGCCCGCGTCGTCCAGATCGGCTGCGTGCGGACCCGGATCCGGATGGGACACGCTGCGGGCACCGAGCACCTGCTCGCCGACCTGCGGTCGTTCCGGCCGACCTTCATCTCGGCGGTGCCCCGGATGTTCGAGAAGCTCTACGACGCCGCGCGGCGGAAGGCGCAGGCCGGCGGCAAGGGCGCGATCTTCGCACGTGCCGAACGGGTCGCCGTCGCCTACAGCCGGTCGCTCGACTCCGGCGGACCCGGCCCGCTCCTGCGCCTGGAGCACGCGTTGTTCACTCCGCTGACGTACGCGAAGGTGCGCGCCGCCCTCGGCGGCCGGTGCACCCACGCGATCTGCGGCGGCGCTCCGCTGGACGCCCGGCTGGCCCACTTCTACCGCGGCATCGGCATCGACGTGCGCGAGGGCTACGGGCTGACCGAGACCTCCCCGGTACTGACGGCGAACTTCGACGACGAGGTGCGCCTCGGCACCGCCGGCCGACCGCTGCCGGGCACCACCGTACGCATCGCCGACGACGGCGAGATCCTCGTCACCGGCGATCAGGTGCTCACGCACTACTGGAACAACGAGGCGGCGACGGCCGAGTCCTGGGACGCCGCCGGCTGGTTCCACACCGGCGACCTCGGCGAACTCGACGACGACGGCTTCTTGCGGATCACCGGCCGCAAGAAGGAGATGATCACGACGTCCGGCGGCAAGAACGTCGCGCCCGCCGTGCTCGAGGACCGGCTGCGCGGCCACGCGCTGATCGGTCAGTGCATGGTCGTCGGCGACCGGCGACCGTTCATCGCCGCGCTCATCACGATCGACGAACGGGCCCTCGCGGAGTGGAAGGCCGCCAACGGCCGGCCCGCCGGGGCCACGATCGCCGACCTGCGCGACGACCCGCGGCTGCGAGCCGCCGTACAGGAGGCCGTCGACGACGCCAACCGAGCGGTGTCCAGGGCCGAGTCGATCAGATCCTTCCGGATCCTGCCCCGCGACTTCACCGAGCCGACCGGCGAGCTGACCCCATCGCAGAAGGTCAAACGCGACGTCGTGGCCGAGAAGTACGCCGAGGAGATCGCCGCCATCTACGGCGACCGGATACCGCGGCGCGGCGAACCCCGGCCCCACCGAGCGCCGGCTGCGGGACCCCGGACGACGCCGGATGGTACCGCCGATTCGTGAGACCCGGCGGTCTCTCCCGCCGGGCATGCCGGCGCACCCGAGCAGGACCTCCATCGGCTCGATGGACCACGTCGTCTCTGGGCCAGCCGCGCGCTCGACCTCGCTGAGGGGATGGACTCGGCGCGCAGCAGGTCGGCGTTCGCCTCGATCCGGCATACCCTCGCGGCGCGATCGCCTTGGCGGCATCATCCATGAATACGCCCAGGTCGCATGATATGTACGGGGCGGTGACACTGCTGGTGGTGGCGGGCGAGGGTCCTCAGCCATCTGGTCGGCATGTCGCCCGTGCGTCCAGGTAGGCCCATGCCCGGGTGCCCGAGGTGAGCGTGACCTCGATACGGACGTAGTCGTCGACTTCATAGTCGTCGGCCGCGGCGAGTTCGGCGGTGGTGAGAGAGAAGACGCTTCCCTCGACGACGTCGTTCGGGTCGGTTGAGGGAATGACGAGCGGGTGTCGGTCCGTGCCACTTGCTCGGATCACTTCGGGGTCGGTGATCGTGATCAAGGTCGTCCGGTACCCCGGCAGCCCATCGGCGGCGCCGTGAAGCTCCCGGCCGAACCGTTCGAGCTGAACCTCGCTCTGCTGGAGGGTTCCGTAGGAGAACAGTAGGTGGGCGGAGACATCGACCATGAGAGAAGCCTCCCATCACCGCGGATCGGCGGCGAGCAGCACTGGTCGGCCGCCGAACGCGGGGTCGGATTCGTCTCTGGTGCCTCACTCCAGGTCGAACACCGAGGTCGCGCCGAGTACGAGCAGAAGGGACGTGACGGCGACGACGGCGAGCGAGAGGGCGCCGACGGCGAGGGGGCGGAACCCGCTCTTGGCGAAGGCGCGGATGTCGGTGTTCAGCCCCACACCCGCGAACGTGAGCAGGAACGCCCACTTGGACAGGTTGCCCAGGCTGGTGATGTCCGCCTTGCTGAAGGCTCCCCAGGTGGCCAGTGCCGATATCGCGATGTACCCGAGGACGAACTTGGGGAACTTCGACCAGACGAACCTGGCGCGGGCCCCGATGCCGCCGGAGACGCCGGTGGCCTGTCCTCGCCGGGCCCAGTAGAGCGCGAACCCGAGTACCACGAACCCGATCAGCGCGTTGCGTGTGCTCTTCACCAGCACGGCGATGTCCTGGGCCTTCGTGCCGTAGATCGCGCCGGTGGCGGTGGTCTCGGCCGTGTTGTCGACGGCGAGGCCGGCCCAGAGCCCGAAGGTGTGCTGGCCGAGGCCGAGCAGGTGACCGATCGCGGGGAAGGAGAACAGTGCCACCGCGCCCAGGGCGAGGATGGCTGCGATCGAGTAGCCGGAGTCCTCGTCGTCGGCCTCGATCGCGCCCTTGCCGGCGATGATCGCTGAGACCCCGCAGATGGCGGTCCCGATGGCGAGGAGTGTGCCCAGTTTGGGCTTGAGGCCGAAGGCCCTGGTCAGCAGCAGCACCGTGGTGACGGCGATGGTCCCGTCGATGAGGATCAGGGCGAGGCTGATGCCGCCGACCTTCGCCAGGTCGCCCAGGATGAACCGCGCGCCCAGCAGGACGATCCCGATCTTCAGCCAGAACTCGTACGTGCCGATGCCGGGCCGGAAGATCGGATGCAGTCCGGCCGTGTTGACGATGGCCAGGCCGATGACGATCGCCCACAGCACGTACTCGATGTCGGGCAGGTGGGTGTCCGTCGCCGTACCGATGGCCTTGAGTTCGGACTGTGCCCACTTACCGGCGAAGCCGATGACGACGAGCAGCAGGATTCCGGGGACGTACCGCAGGACGGGAGTGGTGGTGAGCCGGGAGGGCGCGACGGCGCCGGCGGTGGTGGTCTGTGACATGGCGGGCCCTCACCAGGTGATCGTCGGGATGTTGATGTCGTCCCAGGGGATCGACGGCAGCAGCCGAAGCGCGGCGAGCAGTGCGAAGATCGCGGCGACCACGATCGCGATGGCGTCGATGGAGGGGAGGCGGCGAGACGAGGCGCCGGCGTCGGACTCGTGCGGGTCGGACGGTCGGGGAGGGGTGCCGTCGCTCGAAGCGGCGGCGTCGGCGGGTCGGGTCATCGGGTTCTCCTTCAACGAAGGATGCGACGGATGCATACGTGGTCCTGGCGCCAGGTGTGTACGCGGTCGTACGGCGAGCCGGGGCAAGGCCGCATGCGCGATGGGGCGCCGGGTTCGCTCGAGGCGGGGACGCCGTTCGCAGGGAAGGCGGCGGGGTGGGCGTCAGGGGCGACAGCGGGCGGCGGTGACCCGGACGAGATCCACATGTCGCCGGCGGATGAGGGATGGCCGAGCGCGCATGACACCGATGAAAACATGCCGCTTCCGACTATTCAATAATACCTATCGTTTAAATCGAGAATACGTGTGGCCGCCGGTCAGGTCGCGGATGGCGACGATCCCCGTACGAGCGAGGCGACCGCTGCCGGGGCCCTGGGGAACGGCACGGATGAGGTGAAGTGCGGCTGTCGCCGCAGCGCTCCGTGGTGTTCGTCCCATGCGCCGGAGGTGGTCGGCGTATTCACGCCCGTGTGCCGGTCATGGATCCGCCCAACGCTCATCCGACTCCCGTTCCCGCGACGCCGGACCGGCCGAGGTGACTCACCTCGTAGCGCCGAACGTCCGTCACGGGCGCCAGCACAGCGCTGGGTCAGGGTGGTCGAAAAAGCCGAGTTCCCGGTAGAGGGGTTCACCCTCGCGCGAGGCGTGCAGGTCAACGCGGGCGACCCGGCGTTCCCGGAACCAGTCGAGCAAGGCCTGCATGATCGCGCGGCTGTGGCCGCGCCGTCGGTACGCCGGATCGGTGACCACGCCGATCACGTGTCCGACGCGCCCGTTCCGCGAGTGCGGGCCGGGAAACCACTGTTCGACGGTGCCGATGCCACAGGCGGCGAGTCCGTCCTCGCCGTCCACGACCAGGATCCGCGCATCATCCGCCGTCAGCTTCTCCTTCAAGACCGCGGCGAGGAGGTCTCGCCAGTCGTCGCCCGCCGATGGAGGGTTGAAGAAGTCTCCGCCCAATGTCTGGAACAGCAGTGCTCGCAGGCGTATGAGTTCCGCGACGTCGCCTTCGACGGCTTGCCGCACATGTGTCATACCGACCCAGCCTGCTGTAGGGCCCTTATGCACCTCAACCCTTACGGTGAGGACGCTGCCGCCGACGTGCACCGCGGCTGTCCGGAAACGCAGGGCCCCTCGAAGGCAACATCCAGACGCACCAGTAGCCACGTTCACCCACGTCACAGGGCAGTTCGCGCCTGTTGCGGGGTGGTTTCACGGATGGTTTCATCGAACACATGGGGGACGGAACCCTGGCCTGCCATGTCTGGGCACTCTGAAGACCTGTCGCGGCCCGGCTATCGCGGCCGGGCCCGGGAGTGGCGCGTTGTCACCGGGTTGCTGCGGGCGGCTGTCGCGGGCCGGGGCGGGGTGCTGCTGGTCGAGGGTCCGTCGGGGATCGGCAAGAGCCGGCTGCTCGCAGAGGCGATCGAGGCCGCCGCGAAAAGCGGCTTCATGATCGCTCGTGGCGGAGCCGACGAGCTGCGGTGGCTCGATCCGCTGGCGCCGCTGATGTCGGCGCTCGGGGAGTCCGCTCGTACGTTGGACCTTCCCCGAAGCGTGGGGTCCTCCGGTGACCTGCGGATATGGCTGGTGGACCAGTTGCGGGCGCGGCTGGAGGAACGCCTCGTCCAGGGCCCGATGCTCCTCACGCTGGATGACCTGCAATGGGCGGACTCGGCGACCCTGCTGGCGCTGCGGTCGCTGGTGTCCGACCTGGCCTCGTACCCGCTGGTCTGGATGCTGGCGCGTACGAGCGGCGAGGAGCCCGCCCCGAACCGCCTGTACGACGTTCTGGAGCGAGGGGGCGCCACGCGGGTGGTCCTGGCACCGCTGGACGATGAGGCGGTCGGTGAGATCGTCGGGGACGTACTCGGCGGTGTGCCCGAGACCACCGTGCTCGCGCAGGTGGCCGTGGCCGAGGGTAATCCGTTCTTGCTCGTCGAGCTGCTGGGCGGGCTCTGTGACGAGGCGGCCGTCGAAGTGGCCGACGGCCGGGCGCGGCTGGTGCGCGAGCCGCCGCTCCGGCTGCCGGAAAGCGTCCAGACGTTCGCGCAGAGCCACCTGGACGGGTTGTCACCGCAGGCACGGCATCTGCTCCAGGCGGCCGCGGTGCTCGGCCACTCCTTCGCGGTCGAGGACGTGGCCGAGTTGCTGGACGAACCCGCCGGACAACTGCTGTCGGCCGTCGAGGAGGCGTTGGCGACGCAGATCGTGGTGGCCGGGACCGACACACTGGCGTTCCGCCACCATCTGCTGTGGCAGGCGGTGACCGACGGCGTTCCCCTGCCCGTAAGGCAGTGGTTGCACCTTCGGGCCGGGCAGATGCTGCTGGACCGCGGCGGCTCGGCGATCCCCGCGGCGGCGCACTTTATGGCGCACCCCCGCCCGGGCACCACGCAGGCCCTCGCCGGACTGGACCGCGCGGCCCGCGAGGTGCTGTCGTCCTCACCACAGACCGCCGCCGACCTCGCCATGCGAGCCCTGGAACTCACCGACGCCGCCGACCCGGCCTGGTTCGACCGTACGGTGACCGCGGTCGAGGCGTTGACGGCTACCGGACGACTGTCGCAGGCCGCCGAGCTCGCCCGGACCGGGCTGGGCCACGCATCCGACGGCCAGGCCCCCTACCTACGCCATCAGCTGGCCCTCACCCTGCTGTTCAACGGCCGGCCGGGGGAGGCGCTGACCGAGCTCGAGGACGTGCTCGCCCGTCCGGACCTGGCCGCCGACCTGCGCGACGCAACCGAGCTGACGTGGTTCGTGGGGCTGTTCTCCTACCAGGACATCTGGCGCGGCCGTCAACGGGCGAAGGCCATCGTGACCGCCCGCGAGCACCACGGCGACGGCGCCCTGGTCGGGGCGCTCGTCCTACTCATGCACATCGCCTGGGCCGAAGGGCGCGTCGCCGACGGGCTCGGCCTCGTCCGCGAGGCGGCGCGGATCGCCGGCCGCGGGTCGATCGGGGCGCACAGCACCGGCCCGCGCCTGATCCTGGCGATCTGCCTGCTGAACGTACGACTGTTCACCGAGTCCGAAGACGTCCTGCGCGCCGCCGACGAGCAGATCGGCCGGTTGGGACACACCCTGCAGTCCGCCGGCGCCGCGCACGTACGCGCCTACCTGCGGATGGCCACGGGCCAACTGGATGACGCCGCCGCCGAGGCCGAGGCCGGGCTGGAGATCGCCGATGAACTCGGCACCCACACCTTCACCCCCATCGGGATCCTCATGCTCGCCACCGTGTCGCTGCTACGCGGCGACCTGTCCGCGGCCGCCCACTACATCCGGCGGTACCAGGCCCACGCCGCCCGGGGCCTGGCGTTCCCCGCGGGCTGGGCGACGGCGGCGGTCGCCGAGGCCCGCGGCGGTCCAGGGGAGGCGATGCGCGTACTCCACACCATCTGCCCCGACGTCGCGATGTGGCGCTGGCATCTCGTGGCCGAGTCCAACCTCGCGGCGTGGGGCACACGCGTCGCGCTGGCGACCGGCGACCGCGCCCAGGCCGAGATGATCGTCGCCACGATGGACCGCCTCGCCCGCGACAACCCCGACTTCCCCGTCCTCACCCACGCCGCGGCCCACGCCTGCGGAATCCTCCACCGCAACGCCGCCGCGCTCCGTCAGGCCGCCGCCGGGTCCCCCGACCCATGGGCACGCGCGTCCGCCGCCGAGGACCTGGGCGTACTGCTCTTCGGCGCCTCCAGCGAACCCGAACACCAGGCAGCCATCGACAACCTCGATCAAGCACTCAAAGGATACGAGCAGATCGGCGCGCACCGCGACGCGGCGCGTGTCCGCGCGCGACTCCGCAGGCTCGGCATCCGGCGACGCCACTGGGCGCACTCCGAACGTCCCGAGACCGGCTGGGACAGCCTCACCGACACCGAGAACAGAGTCGCCGAACTCGTCGCCGAAGGACTGACCAACAAACAGGTCGCCGCCCGGATGTTCATCTCGCCCCACACCGTCAAATTCCACCTCCGGCAGGTGTTCCGCAAACTCGACATCGGCTCACGCGTCGAACTCGCCCACATCATCAGTCAGCGGAACAACGCCTCGTGATCTGCCGGAACTCGCGCATGGCGGTTGACCTCTCGCTCTCCGCCCGCAGCGGCGCGTCCAAGAACGTGCAGATCCTCGTGATGCTTGGCGCGGGCGCGGGCGCGGGCGCGGGCGCGGGTGCGGGCGACGGTGCGAGGGGCCGACATGGTCCCCCCATTTTTGAGCGCCCGGGCATGCGGCCCGTCGGTGGCGCGGTCGTCCAGGTCCAGCAGGTCCGCCCGGCGCCGTTCGGTCAGCAAGGCGGCGTGTAGGCGGGGCCACACGCCGGCTTCGGCCCGGTCACGCGGTCGGCACCACGCCGTCACCCCTGAACGGCCCACGGTCTCGGCTGGGACATCGCGCCTGGCCACGCCTGTCCGCAGCACGTACACGATGCCGGCGAGCGCCGTCCGGTCCGGCACGCGGAGCCGGCGGGGTATCGGTGATGACCGCCATGTCTCGGCGTCATCCAGGTCGTCGCGGAGCGGGCAGCAGCCCGGCGAGGAGGGTGTCCACGGCGCGGGGGAACTCATCGGCGCGCTGGTCCGATGGTGGCAGACGGGCCGCGACGTGGGTGAGGGCAGGCAGGCGTTCGGGGACGATCCGGGCGATGGCCCGCTGGCGCTGGCTGGGCTCGCGGGGTGGTACGAGGGGGTGCCGGTCGAGCAGCTCGCCGATGGTGAGGTGCCAGCAGGCGTTGAACGCGGCCATGGCCCGGGTCGGCGACAGCCCGGCGGCGAGGAAGTCGGCCAGGCAGGCGTCGACGAACGCGAACGCGGCCTCGGCGACGAACTCGCCGCGGATGAGGATGTGCAGGACCCACACGTGGTCGGCCATGTAGTCGTGGGCGGCGACGAGGCGGCGGCGCAGCCGGGCGCGTGGCGTACGTCCGGGCATCTGGACGGGCAGCCCGGCGGCGATCTGCTCGAGGATCGACACCAGCAGGTCGTCGCGGTCGGCGACGTGTCGGTAGAGGGACGTCGGCGCGGTGTTGAGCTCGTTGGCGACGGTGCGCATGGACAGCGCGTCCAGGCCGTCGCGTTCGATGACCCGGCGCCCGGCCGCGACGACGGCCTCGGTGGTGAGCCCGGGCCGCGGCCGGAGCCGGCCGTAGCGGCCTCGCCCGGACACCGGTGGGGTGACGCCTGGGCGTTCGCCGGCGCTGGAGCCGGACCTGCCGCGCGCTGGGTTCGCCATGGACACATGGTGTCACCGGTGACGCGGAAATTCGGAACCCACTTCCCCTTCGGTCGCAGTTAGGCTTACCTTACGCGTATGGTGTACGCATCAATGCGAACGATGTACGCGTAAGGGGAAGGCGATGGACGAATCCGCGAGTATCGCCGAGATCGGCGCGGAGCAGGCGCGTGAGGCGGGTGGCGAGAACGCGGTGAGCCCGGCCCGGACGGGGATGATCTTGGCCACGGTGTGTCTGGTCCAGCTGATGGTGGTGCTCGACGTCAGCGTGGTCAACGTGGCACTGCCCTCGATCGACCGGGCGTTGGGCTTCTCGGCGGGGGCGTTGTCGTGGGTGGTGAACGCCTACACGCTCGTCTTCGGCGGGCTGTTGCTGCTCGGCGGCCGCGTGGCCGATCTGGTCGGCGCGCGGCGCGCCGTGCTGACCGGCCTCGGCCTGTTCGCGCTGGCCTCGGTGCTGGGCGGCTTCGCGCAAGACCCCGGTCAGCTGATCGCCGCTCGCGCCGGACAGGGGCTGGCCGGCGCGGTACTCGCTCCGGTCAGCCTCGTGATCATCATGGTGACGTTCCCCGAAGGTCCGGTGCGCAGTCGCGCGATCGGTGTGTGGGCGATGGTGGCCGCGTCCGGCAGCGCCGTCGGTGTCCTACTCGGCGGGCTGCTGACCGATCTGCTGGACTGGCGGTGGGTGCTGTTCGTCAACGTTCCGATCGTGGCCGTCGCGTTCGCGCTGGCGCTGCGGAGCGTACCCGGCACGCGGCGTACGGGGGGACGGCGCCTGGATGTCGTCGGTTCGGTCCTGGGCACCGCCGCCGTCGCGCTCCTGGTGTACGCGATGGTCGAGGCGGGCGAGCGCGGCTGGGGCTCCGGAGTGACGGTGACCGCGCTCGTTCTCACCGTCGTGTGCGCCGTTCTGTTCGGTGCCTGGGAGCAGTGGGTCGCGGCCGAGCCGCTCGTACGGCCCGGACTCGTCGGCGTCCGTACGGTGTGGGTCGCGACGCTCGTCGTGGCGTTCATCGGTGCCGCCACCATCGCCGGGTTCTACTTCGCCTCGTTGTTCCTGCAGGACGTTCTCGGCTACAGCCCGTTGCGGGCCGGTGTGGCGTTCCTGCCGTTCTGCGCCGGTGTGGTGCTCGGCGCATTCGCGAGCGGCCCGCTCGCCGCCCGATGGGGCAATCGGCTGGTGATCAGCGGCGGGCTGCTCCTCGGCGCGGTGGGCATGCTGTTGTTCAGCAGGCTGCAGGCCGACTCCACCTTCCTGTCCGGGTTCGTGCTGCCGTCGGTCGTGGCCTCGGCCGGCATCGGCGCCTGTATGGTCGCCAACACCTCGATGGGCATTTCGGGGGTCGCCCACCACGAGTCCGGAATGGCGAGCGGGCTGATCAACGCCGCCCGTCAGTGCGGCGGCAGCATCGGGCTGGCCGCGCTGTCGACCGTCGCCGTCTCCGCCGCGCCGCACGCCACGGCCCCGAACACCGCGCAGGCCCTCGTACACGGGTACGACCGCGCGTTCCTCGTCGCCGGACTGTGCGTCCTCGTCGCGGCCGCCGTTGCCGCGATCTTCGTACCGTCCCGGTCCCCGGGCCGCCCGGAGCCGGCCACCGGCGGCGACGACGCACTCCCCGGACGCCCGTGAGCAGCCGCTCGACCTGTAATCCGCGCAGTCTCTCCCTCCACCCCTGAAGCGAGCCGCCTGACCAGCTGGTGGCCGGCCACCCGGCGCTTCACGACCGTACCGTTCTGGCCGTCGAGGCCGGGGGAGAGGCTCCCGACGAGGTACGGATCTGGATCTCCATGCGATCGGGCCGAGTGTCTGCGCGGCCCCGCGTACCCGCATCCGCCACCTGGGACAACGTGGACCTCGTCGGATGCGATTCGCAGCAGGCTAGACCGTCGTCAGAAAGTCGCTCAGCACGCGCCGGCCGGCTTCGAGCGCCGCGACCGGAACGCGTTCGTCGACGCCGTGCATGCCGCTGGGGACGCGGCCGTCCGGGTCCACACCGAGCGGGCTGAACCCATAACCGGCGATGCCGAGCGTGGCGAACGGCTTCGCGTCGGTGCCTCCGCCCATGCAGTACGGCACGACGATCGCGCCGGGATCCGCCTTGTGCAAGGACCGCTGGATGGCGTCGTACCACTCTGAGTCCATGGGCGCCGAGAGCGCCGGGCGGTTGGAAAGGAAGTCACGTTCGATCGAGTCGCCGAGCAGTTCGTCGATGACCGCGAGCATCCGGGCATCGGTGCCCGGGAGCGAGCGGACGTCGATCTCGGCTCGGGCCAGGCCCGGGACGACGTTGACCTTGTAGCCGGCGGACAGGACGGTCAGGTTCGCCGAACACCGCAGGGCGGGCTCGACGTACGCGCGCAGCCCGCCGATCCGATCGAGTGCCGACTCGATGCCGCTCTCGGAGTCGAGGTCCATCGCGACGCCCAGGGCGGCGCCGGTCTGTTCGAGAAACGCCCGTGCGGGCGGCGTCAAGGCGATCGGCCACCGGTGCCGGGACAGGCGATCGAGGCCGCTCACGAGACGCTCGACCGCGTTGTCGTCGTTGCGCCGGGAACCGTGGCCGGCCGTGCCACGGGCGCTCACCGACAGATGCAGCGATCCGCGTTCGGCCACCGCGACCGGATAGAAGCGCAGGGCGGAGCCGTCCGCCGCGTACGCCTCCTCCGGGACGCCGCCGGCCTCGCCGATCGCGGCCCGGACCCCGTCGAACAGGCCGGGATGCTCGGCGACCAGCCACTCCGCGCCGAACTCGCCGTCTTCCTCCTCGTCGGCCACGAAGGCGACGACGATGTCGCGCCGCGGCCGGGCACCCATCGCCGCCCAGTCCAGCAGGGTGGCGAGCGTCATGGCGACCATGTCCTTCATGTCGGTGGCGCCCCGGCCCCACACGTAGCCGTCGGCGACCAGTCCGGCGAACGGATCGACCGTCCAGTCGGCCGGCTCCGCGGGTACGACGTCCAGGTGCCCGTGGACGAGCAGGGCAGGCAGGCCCGGCGTCGACCCCGGCACCCGCAGGACGACGTTGGCGCGGGTCGGGGCGGACTCCAGGAGAAGCGGGTCATACCCCGCGTCGCGCAGCAGGCCGAGGACGTAGTCGGCCGCGGCCCGTTCGCCGTTGCTCCCGGCACGCCCGTAGTTGCTGGTGTCGATGGACACGAGGCGCGAGCAGATCTCCACGACGTCCGCCGCGCGGGTCTCACCAGGGCCGGTCACCATACTTCGTCCACCTCTCGTAGGTCCTGCGGGTCGGCCGCGGCCACGATGTAGCCTTCGGCGCGGCGGAATCCGACGATCCGCGCGCCGCCCGCCATCGCGCCGCCGAGCACGTCGCGCACCGCGAGGCGCCAGTCGGTCGCCAGCGGTGACCGACTGGCGCGCAGCCGCTCGATGTCCGGGGGGACGGCCACGACCGCGAGCGGGCCATGCCAGTCGTGGCGCCGGGGCGCGCCGTCGGGTGCGATGTCGAGCACGGGGTCGGTACGGTGCGGGAGCCGGTCCCGTACGCCGGCGGGTGGGGCGTCGCACGCGGAGACGACGTCGTCCGCGAGCAGGTCCCACTCGACCAGCAAGCGGTCGCTTTGGTCACCCGCGTTGACCTGGTCCTGCATCTCGCCATAGAAGTTCGGCAGATACTCCACCGCTCGCGCGCCGAGCTTGCCGATGTTGAAGTAGGCATTGCGGCGGACCAGCGGATCGAACGTCCAAGTGATTTTGGAGATGTCGCGGCTCAGCGCCCAGGCGCGCTGGTGCTGCTTCAGCGCGTAACCGACGCTGCGCGCCTGGCTGTCGTCGCTGATTCCAGCGATGTGGCTGTGCAGGCTCGTCCTCGTGGGCGCGGCGAAGAAGGCGACCGCGGCGCCGACGAGACGACCGTCGAGGAAGATCCCGGCGACGTAGTTACCGGTCTTCGACAGCGCCTTGAGCAGCTCGACGGTCAGCTGCGGGGTCGACGCGTCGCGGTTCCAGATGGCCGACAGCAGCCGGCTCACCGCCTCCAGCTCGTGGGTGGCCTCGATCTCCCGGATCTCGGTGCCGGACGACCGCGCGGCCGACCGGGCCGTCTGGGCGGCCCGGCGAACCGCCGCGTCCAGGTCCGTGCCGTTCGGCGTGCGCGTCATGACGCCGGACCTCCCGCCGTCGCGGTGACCTCCGGCGGCTCGGTACTCCCTCCTTCCTCCCCGAGCAGCCTCTTCAGCAGCAGCGCGAGCAGCGTGATCCGGCCCGGCAACTCGGCGAGCAGGACGTGTTCGTGGGCGGCATGCGCGCCGTCGCCGACCGCGCCGAGGCCGTCCAGCGTCGGTATGCCGAGCGCGGCCGTGAGGTTGCCGTCGGAACCCCCGCCGACCGACGCTCCCCTGAGGGGCTCGATGCCGATCGTCCGCGCGATCTCCGCCGCCATGGCGAACAGGCCGGCCGACGCGGCGCCTTCGAGCGGTGGCCGGTCGATTCCGCCCGTGACGGTGACGCGCGCGCCGGGCACCCGGGGCCGGAGGCCGCGGATCGCACCGTCCACGCGATCCAGCTCGGCCAGTGACCACGCCCGTACGTCCACCGCGAACGCCGCCGACTCCGGGACGGTGTTCGCCGATGTGCCGGCGGTCAGGACGCAGGGCGTCACGGTCGTGCCCGCCTCGGCGTCGGCGATGGCCGCGACGGCGAGTACCTGATGGGCCAGTTCGATCGCGGCGTTGACGCCCACCTCCGGTTCGAGGCCTGCGTGGGCGGCCCGGCCGGCGATCCTGACCGTGTAGTGGGCTCGCCCCTTGCGTTCGAGCTTGAGCATTCCGCCGGCGGCCGCCTCGAGGACCAGCACCGCCTCGCAGCCCGCGGCCTCCGCTTCGATCAGGGCGCGGGACGTAGGCGAGCCGAGCTCCTCGTCGCCGGTGACGAGCAGGCTGACACCGGACGGAACGCCGAGCGCAGCCAGCGTGTGGAAGGCCATGACCAAGCCGGTCTTCATGTCGAGGCAGCCGGGTCCGCGCAGTACGCCGTTCTCGTCCGAGAACGGGTGGACGTCGAGCGAGCCGACCGGCCAGACGGTGTCGTGATGGCCGAGCAGGAGCACACGGGTACCGGCGGAGCCGAACCGCCACCGTAGGTGCGTGCAACCATCGATCACGAGGGACTCGGGCTCGGCCCGCAGACGTGCCTGCCCGACGTACGCGACGGTCTCGGCCGATCTGGCCACGGCCGCCAGGTCGCTCGACGGGGACTCACAGGTCACGATCTGCTCGATGTCGTCCAGCAGTTGCGGTAGCCGCGCGGTGATGGTCGCGAGGAGGGCCTGGCCGTCGGCCTCGGAAAGGGCGTTCTCAGGCATCAGCGTTCATGTCTCCACAGGGTGCACCGGCCTCTCGCGATTGGACGATCACGCCGGAACCCGGATTCCCGTCTTGGAGAGGCCGGTCGCAGCCTCGCACGTCGCCGTACGGCGGTTCTTCGTCTGCCGGGCCGAATTCGGGCCGGTCATGTGGGGCGGCTGGACAGACCTGCGGCGCCCGCCGGTTGCTAGCTTGGCGATGCCCGGCCGGCTCGGCCGTACGCACGCCGCCGCGATCGGAGGCTGGGAACCCATGAGATGCAGGACGTCGACGCACCCGCTGCTCGATGGCGACTTCGATGCCGTCGTCGTGCCCGTCTTCGCGGGCGGCGAGCTGCCGGAGAGGGTGCGGTCGGCGGCCGGCGTGCCTCCCGGCCTGGCCGGCATCGCCGCCCGGTTCGACCTGCGAACGGCCGGTGACGCGTGCTGGGTGCCCGCCGCGGAGAGCGGACCCGACGTCCTTTTGATGTGCGTCGGCCCGTCCGTCGACGGCGAGGCGACCGGCGAGGGACTCCGCGCGGCCTCGATGGTCGCGGGCCGCGGCGTCGGCCG
>NZ_JBHLZP010000178.1:0-15193 GCF_042429965.1 Actinoallomurus acaciae | reverse complement strand
CCGCGTCTTCGGGTCGGCGGCGGCGAGCGTCTCGGTCAGGCCGGCGCGGGCGGCGCGGAACCAGGCGAGGAGGTCCTCCCCGGGCATCGACCGCCGCTCCGCAGCGAGCGCGTCGGCGTCCAGGCCGGTGTCCAGGGCCGCACGCGCCTCGGCGCGGAACGCCTCCGGCGTGGTGACCGCGCGCACCGCCGCGTCGTCGAACCACGCCAGATGGGCGATCTGGTCGCGTACCGCCCAGCGCTCCGCCGGGGTCGGGACGTCCCACACGTCCGGGCCGAGGAGCCGGTCGAGGTCGGCCGTCTCGGCGCTCAGGTCACGGATCAGCTCCTCCATCGCCACAGCCATCACGCCAGCGTACAGAATGCCGTTCGGTATGAAACCTGCGAACATGGAGGACATGGTCTGTGAAGCGTGCCGCGACCGGCGGCACGAGGAGTGCCGCGGCGGCACCTGGTGCGACTGCCAGCACCAGCCCCCGGACGAGAGGGACGAGCCGGACACCGAGCGTGACGGCTCCGAGCCGCCGGTCAACTGGCTCCGCCAGGGCTGAGGGGTCAAGAATCGCCGCCAACCCCGCCGAGATGGGACGCTGTTCCGCATATCGGACAAGGTTGGACACCCATCGAACGGCATGTCATCATCGGTGTATGGCTGCTGCGAACCCGTTGCTGGTGATGCGCCGGCACGTCGACTTTCTCCGCGTGGGCAGCGCCATCTGTCGTTGACACTGATCAACCGCCACTGCCTCATGGGCGCGCGGTATGCCGGTGTCGGATTTCCTTAAGCTCAGCGTAGAGCCAGCAGCGAGCCTGCCGGTGTGCTCCGCGTCCACCACCCACCACGGAGGACGCGCACGATGCCACCCCGTCAGCGGAGGCGAGGCGAGGGTCAGTGGGCCCTCGGTTACCGCGAACCGCTCAACAAGAACGAAGAGAACAAGAAGAACGACGACGGCCTGAACGTCCGCGACCGGATCCTGGGCGTCTACTCCAAGGCCGGCTTCGACTCGATCGACCCGGCCGACCTGCGCGGACGGTTCCGCTGGTACGGGCTCTACACGCAGCGGCGACCGGGGATCGACGGCGGCAGGACCGCCGTCCTGGAGGACGAGGAGCTCGACGACCGCTACTTCATGCTGCGCGTCCGCATCGACGGCGGCCGGCTGCACGCCGACCAGCTGCGTGCGATCGCCGACGTGTCGAGCAAGTACGCGCGCGGCACCGCCGACCTGACCGACCGCCAGAACATCCAGCTGCACTGGGTGGAGATCGAGTCGGTGCCGGCGATCTGGGAGACGCTGGAGTCCGTCGGCCTGTCCACGACGGAGGCCTGCGGCGACACCCCGCGCGTGATCCTCGGCTGCCCGCTCGCCGGGATCGACGCCGACGAGGTGATCGACGCCACGCCGCAGCTCCACGAGATCCACGACCGCTACATCGGCAGCCCGGACTTCTCCAACCTGCCGCGCAAGTTCAAGACGGCGCTGTCCGGCTGCACGGCGCAGTGCACCGTCCACGAGATCAACGACATCGCGTTCGTCGGCGTGGTGAACGACCAGGGCGAGACGGGCTACGACGTCTGGGTCGGCGGCGGGCTGTCCACCAACCCGATGTTCGCCAAGCGCCTCGGCGCCTTCGTCCGCCCCGACCAGGCGCACGAGGTCTGGGCCGGGGTCGCCGGGATCTTCCGCGACTACGGCTACCGGCGGCTGCGGAGCCGCGCCCGGCTCAAGTTCCTGATGAACGACTGGGGTCCCGAGCGCTTCCGCGAGGTGCTGGAGAAGGAGTACCTCGGCTACACGCTGCCCGACGGGCCGGCGCCGGGCGCACCCCGTGACGCCCGCCGGGACCACGTCGGCGTCCACCCTCAGCGCGACGGCAACTACTACGTCGGGTTCGCGCCGCGCGTGGGCCGGGTCAACGGCGACCTGCTGCACGTGATCGCCGACCTGGCCGCGGAGTACGGCTCGGGCCAGGTGTGCACGACGACCGAGCAGAAGATGGTCATCCTCGACGTCCCCGGGGAACGCACCGCGGACCTCACCGCCGAGCTGGAGGCCCACGACCTCCAGGTGCGGCCCTCGACCTTCCGGCGGCAGACGATGGCCTGCACCGGCATCGAGTACTGCAAGCTCGCGATCGTCGAGACCAAGCAGCGCGGCATGGACCTCATCGGCGAGCTGGAGAAGCGCCTGCCGGACTTCGACGAGCCGCTGACCATCAACATCAACGGCTGCCCGAACTCCTGCGCGCGGATCCAGGTCGCCGACATCGGGCTGAAGGGCCAGCTGGTCACCGACGCCGACGGCAACCAGGTGGAGGGCTACCAGATCCATCTCGGCGGGTCGGTCGGCGGCGCCTTCGGCAAGAAGGTCCGCGGGCTCAAGACCACCGCCGACGGGCTGCCCGACTACGTCGAGCGGGTCCTGCGCCGGTACCAGGCACAGCGCGGCGACGGCGAGGCGTTCGCCGACTGGGTCCAGCGGGCGGAACAGGAGGACCTGACGTGAGCGAACGGAGTGAGCGAACCGAGAACACCGTGCGCCCGGCCGCCTCCCCGACGGAGGAGGGCTCATGAGCGAGCGAGCGGTCCCCTTCTACTGCCCCTACTGCGGCGACGAGGACCTGGAGCCGTACGAGAGCGACGGCGGGTGGCACTGCCGCGCCTGCACCCGCGCGTTCCGGCTGCGGTTCATCGGCACCGGCGCGCTCAGCGCCGCCGTCCCCGCCGAGCCGAGAGGGGGCGCGAGATGACCCTCACCTTCGAACGCCCGACCGCCGCGCTCGACCTCACCGACATCGTCGAGTCGGCCGCCGACGCCCTCGAAGAGGCCCCGGCCGAGGAGATCATCCGCTGGGCGATCGCCACTTTCGGCGACCGGATCTGCGTGACGTCCTCGATGAAGGACGCCGTGCTGGTGGACATCGCCGCCAAGATCCGGCCGGGCATCGACGTGCTCTTCGTCGACACGGGCTACCACTTCGCCGAGACGATCGGCACCCGTGACGCCGTCGAGGCGGTCTACCCGGTCAATGTGGTGAACGTCACATCCTCGCGTACGGTCGCCGAGCAGGAGCGCGACCTGGGCCCCCGGCTCTACGGCCGGACCCCGGACCTGTGCTGCCACCTGCGCAAGGTCGAGCCGCTGAACCGCGCCCTGGAGCCGTACCTCGCATGGATCACCGGGATCCGCCGGGAGGAGACCTCGCACCGGCGCGGCGCCAGGGTCGTGGAGTGGAACGCCGCGCGCGGGAAGGTCAAGGTCAACCCGCTCGCCCGGTGGACGCACGAGCAGCTCGGCGCCTACATCGACGAGAACGGCATCCTCGTCAACCCGCTGCAGTACGACGGCTACCCCTCCATCGGCTGCGAGCCGTGCACCCAGCGGGTCGCGCCCGGCGACGATCCGCGCAGCGGCCGGTGGGCCGGCACCGGAAAGTCCGAATGCGGCATCAACCTCTGATCAGCTGCGCACCTCCACCGCCCCTGGTGGCGGTGGCGCACGGCAGCCGGGACCCGCGTGCGGCGGCGACGGTCGAGGACCTGCTCGACCTCGTACGCCGCCGGTCCGGGCTGCGGGTCGTGACGTCCTACCTCGACCACGCGCCCCCGACGCCCGGCCAGGCGCTCGGCGCGCTCGCCGACGCCGACGGCTCCGGGGAGGCCGTCGTCCTCCCCCTCCTGCTGACCTCCGCGTACCACAGCAAGACCGACATCCCCGGCGCGCTGACCGAGGTGCGCCGGCACCACCCGCGGATGCTCCTGCGGTACGGCGCGACGCTCGGGCCGCACCCGCTGATGATCGCGGCCCTGGAGCGGAGGCTGGCCGAGGCCGGTGTGACGCCCGACCCGGACACGGCCCTGGTGCTGGCCGCCGCAGGGTCGAGCGACCCGGCGGCCAACGCGACGATCGGCCGGATGGCCCGTGGCTGGCGCGGATGGCGGCGCGTCGTCCCCGCCTACGCCTCCGCCGCGCGCCCCACGCCGGCCGAGGCCGTACGCGGGCTTTTGGACGCCGGGGCCCCACGGGTCGCGGTCGCCTCCTATTTCCTCGCCCCCGGCCACTTCGCCGACAAGGTCCGCGACGAGTCGCTCGCGGCGGGGGCGATGGCGGTGTCGGCGGCGCTGGGCGCCGCACCCGAGCTGGCCGAGATCATCGGGCAGCGCTACACCGAGATCATCACGCTCGGTGATCAAGCCGCCGTCGGCTGAAAACCCTTATTTCGTAAGGGTTTCGGGGGTTGACAGGCCGCCCATGTGATCTTCTCGCAGGTCAGAGGCGGTGGATGTCCATATTCACCCTTTACGGCCCGAAATATGTTTGCTATGTTCGGTTGACCGGCGGCGCCCCCCATGCGCCGTCCGTAACATCTCCGCCGGCCAGGGCCTGCCCACCAGCACCACGGCGTGCGGCACGCGACAACGCGTGAGAGGGGCCCCCCTTTCGGACCGCGACGGTTCATAGTCACGATCGCGCCGCTCCGCGCATCCCCGCGATCCCCCCACATGGATCCGCCCCGATGCCGGTTCGGCAAACGCGCCGCATCCGCCGCGAAGCGACGGAACCGGACCCCTCGTGTCCCTCACAGGGCATGTGGCACGCCACCAGTGTGCCCGCAGGGTGACTTCCCGCCCGAGCCCTTGGGGCTGTCGGCAGGCGCCGGGAAGTGAAAGTGCACCGGACGAATGGACGACAAGATCCCCTAGACCTGAATGAAGCGGCCGCACACGCGGCCCGACCCCCTGTTCTTCGAGCCGTCCCCTCAGACGGCTCCCGCTGAATCCGCACTTCGCGGAACCGGGGACCCACCGCACCACTGGGGTGAATCGGCGCATCCCCTTGCGCCGTAGGGCAGCTTCCAGGCCCGAACCCGTCAGCTAACCCGGTAAGCGGCATGGAAGCAAAGGAGTGCTCAAACGTGTCAGGTCGACACAAGAAGTCATGCCGTCTGCTGCGTAACACCAAACTCGGCGGCTCCCTCGCCGCCGCAACGGCGGTCGGCGCGACCGCGATCAGCCTGATCGCGGCGGCCCCGGCCGGATCCTCCGAGAAGGTCGACGCGACCTCGGCCGGAGCGCTGGCGGCCCTGCCTCACCGCGCCACGGCCCCCAAGGAGCCGCACGCCCCGGCCGCGCTCGGCAAGAGCGCCGACAATGTCAACGCCAAGAAGCGCGAGTGGCTGCCCACCGCGGGCGACGCGCTGAAGCTCGCCGAGGCCCAGGTGGGCGTCAGCGAGGACTCCTCCGGCGGCGGCACCAAGTTCCAGAAGTGGTTCGTCTCCTCCCCGTGGGCCGAGCGCGGCGTCCAGCGCGACGGCGGCAAGGTCTCCGACTACGCCAACGCGAACTGGTGCGACATGTTCGTGTCCTGGGTCGGCGCCCAGCTCGGAGTGAAGGGAATGGGCGCGGACGCGTTCACCCGTACCCACGCCCAGTGGTTCAAGGACCAGGGCCGCTGGGGCGACAACGCGACGCCCGGCTCCGTCGTCTTCTTCTCCTGGAGCGGGAGCAAGTCGATCGATGCCATCGACCACGTCGGCATGGTCATCAAGGACAACAACGACGGCACCATCCAGACCATCGAGGGCAACACCGACAACTCCGTGAAGGTTCGCACGCGCGACAAGTCACTGGTCGTCGGTTACGGCTACCCCGAATACGGCTCCAGCGACGCCTAAGCCCTCTCCCGCCCCGGCCGCACGGCCGGCCGGGGCGGTCCGCCCTGCACATCGTCCCCGTTTCCCCCTGTGCTGAGAGGCCATCCCCCATGTTCAAAATCGCCAAGCAGTCCCTGGATCGTTTCTCCACCAAGACGATCGCCTCGGTGGCGACCGGCGTCGTCGTGGCCGGCGCGGGCGTGTCCATCGCGCTCACCCACCCCACCGCCTCGTCCCCCATCGCCCGTACGAACAGCGTGCAGGTGACGCAGGACGGCGACTCGGGCCTGACGGGGCCCGGAACCGAGAGCCACACGGTCAAGCTGCCCCGGCAACTGCCCTCGAAGAAGGCCGCCCTGCCGGGCGGTGTCTCCACCGGCACGTCGTTCTGGGACGCGCAGACCGCGTCCGGCAAGCCGATGTCGTACCACACGATCGCCAGCCCGTACTGGCCGCTCGGCACCAAGGTGAAGATCACCGTCGGCAAGAAGAGCGCCATCGGCGTGGTCGAGGACTTCGGCCCGGCCGAGTGGGCGGTCGCCCAGCACAACCCGCCGGCCATCATCGACCTGTCCGAGGAGATGATGCAGTACCTCACCGGCACCCGGTCCAACTCGCTCCCGATCAAGTTCCAGGTGCTGCAGCTGGGGGACGGCCCCGTCTACCGCCACTCGGGCACCGGCTACGACATGGCGACCGGAGCCATCGAGAAATAGCCCTCTCCCGCCCCCATCCCCCTGGGGGCGTTCGGGGCCCCTCTTCCCGAGGGGCCCCGGACCATTTTCGCGGTACGTGGTTGCGCCAAAGAAGTGAACTAGGGTTCAATCCTTGTATGCCGTACCGCCGCACGCCCCGCGTCGAGGCGCGCCTGAGCGCGTCGCGTGAACGCATCCTGTCCGCGGCGCTGGCGATCGTCGCCGAGCGCGGGTACGCCGGGTGTTCGGTGGCCGCCGTGGCCCGCCGGGCCGGCGTCGCGACCGGCAGCGTCTACCGCCACTTCCCGGCAAAGGCCGACCTGGTCGCGGAGGTGTTCCGCACGGCGTCCCAGCGCGAGGTGGACGCCGTCGCACGGGCGGTGGCCCTGGAGAGAACCGCCGCCCAGGCGATCGCCGCGGTGGTCGAGACCTTCGCGAGCCGCGCCCTTCGGGCCCCGCGGATGGCGTACGCGCTGCTCGCCGAGCCCGCCGACCCGGCCGTCGACGGTGAACGGCTCGTGTCCCGGCGCGCGTTCGCCGACGCGATCGTCGTGCCCAGCACCCGCGGCGTCGCCACCGGCGAGTTGCCCGACCAGGACGTCCAGGTGAGCGCGGCGGCGCTCGTCGGGGCCATCGGCGAAGCCCTCGTCGGCCCGCTGGCGGCGCGCGCCGCCGTCACGGACGCCTCCGTCGCCGCACCGGTCCCGGACGTCTCCGGCGGCACGGCTCACCTCATCACCTTCGTCCAGCGCAGCATCGGAGCGGTCCATGACGACGCATGACGTGTTCAACCAGGTCCCGCCGCTGATCGGCTACGACGTGGCCGACGACCCGGCCCTGCTGGACGGGCTGTTCCGCGAGGGCGGAGGCTGGGCGGCCGAGGAGATCCACGAGCTCGGCCGGCTGGCCGGCACCGAGGAGGCGCAGGAGTGGGGCCGGCTCGCCAATGAGCACCGCCCGGTGCTGCGCACCCACGACCGGTACGGCCACCGCGTCGACGAGGTGGAGTTCCACCCCGCCTGGCACGAGCTGATGAAGGTCGCGGTCGGGCACGGCCTGCACGCCCGCGCGTGGACCGAGCGCGCCGGCGCGCACGTGGCCCGCGCCGCCAGGTTCTACGTGTGGCGGGTCGACGCCGGGCACGGCTGCCCGATCTCGATGACGTACGCCGCGGTGCCCGCGCTGCGCCAGGAGCCCGAACTCGCCCGTGAGTACGAACCGCTGCTGACCTCCGGCACGTACGACTTCGGCCTGCGCCCGCCGCTGACCAAGGCCGGGATCCTCGCCGGGATGTCGATGACGGAGAAGCAGGGCGGCTCGGACGTCCGCGCCAACACGACCCGCGCGGTTCCGCAGGCCGACGGGACGTACCTGCTGACCGGGCACAAGTGGTTCACCAGCGCGCCGATGTGCGACGTCTTCCTCGTGCTGGCCCAGGCGCCGGAGGGCCTGACCTGCTTCCTGCTCCCCCGCGTGCTGCCCGACGGCACGCTCAACCCGATGCGCCTGCAGCGCCTGAAGGACAAGCTCGGCAACCACTCGAACGCCTCGGCCGAGGTGGAGTACGAACGCGCCGTCGCCTGGCGCGTCGGCGACGAGGGCCGGGGCGTGCGCACCATCATCGAGATGGTCAACATGACGCGGCTCGACTGCGTCATCGGCGCCGCCTCCGGCATGCGCCAGGGCCTGGTCCAGGCCGCGCACCACGCCGCGCACCGGCAGGCGTTCGGCAGCGCCCTGATCGACCAGCCCCTGATGCGCAACGTCGTGGCCGACCTGGCCGTCGAGTCCGAGGCCGCGACGGTGCTGATGCTGCGGCTGGCCGGCGCGACGGACCGTGGCGAGTCGGCCTTCAAGCGTCTCGCCCTGGCGGCCGGCAAGTACTGGGTGACCAAGCGCTGGCCCGCGCACAGCGCCGAGGCCCTGGAATGCCTGGGCGGCAACGGCTACGTGGAGGAGTCGGGCATGCCGCGGCTGTTCCGCGAATCCCCGCTCAACTCGATCTGGGAGGGCAGCGGGAACGTCGCCGCGCTCGACGTGCTGCGGGCCATGCTGAAGGAGCCCGAGGCCGTGGAGGCGTACTTCACCGAGGTCGGCGCGGCGACGGGAGCGGACCGGCGCCTGGACGCGGCGGTCACGCGGGTGAAGGACGCGCTGACCGACACGGCCACGATCGAACTGCGCGCCCGCCGCGTCGTCGAGCAACTCGCGCTCGTACTCCAGGGATCCCTGCTCGTCCGGCACGGGCACCCGGCGGTCGCCGACGCGTTCTGCGCCTCCCGCCTCGACCGCGACTGGGGCACCGCGTTCGGCACCCTCCCCTCCGGCCTCGCCCTCGACTCCATCATCGCCCGCGCCACCCCCAAGGCAGGCTGAGGCGGCCGAGGGACAGTCGCGCTCACCTTTCACGATCGCGCACATCGAGGACTGATTTCGATACACGCATATTTCCGCCCCAGCACACCATAATTGCCGTTCATTCGAGGCCTGCGAAGCCGCGGGAAAGGGCTTTTCGTTTATGGTGTCGGCGTGATACGGAACCGGATGCTGCCGCACGGGTGTCTCGTTTTGAGCGTCGCGCTGGGCGGCGTCCCGGCTCCGCCGCCGACGGGCCGGGCTCCCGCCCGCCGCGTGTGGGTTCTGCGCTCACCGGAGCAGAGCGCGGGCACGCCGTTCGTCGGTGTGATCGGCGACTCGACCGGCAGCCAGCTCGCCTTCGCGCTGGCGCCCGAGCTGGGCCGCCGCGACATCGCCGTGGCGATCGCGACCGTCGGCGGCTGCCAGCCGACCGACCTGATGTTCACGTACCAGAGCCCGGTGTACTTCCAGAGCCACCGGCGCTGTGGCGAGGACGCACGGGAGGCGCAGCGCGAGCTGGTCGCTCGATACGCCCCGAAGGTCGTCGTCTGGTCCGACGTCATGGAATGGTCCGACATCAAGGACGGCGACCGGACCGTACCCGCCGGCCGTGAGGAGTGGCGGCGGCTGGTGTTCGCCGCCTGGGACCGTCTGCTCGCCCGGCTCACCGGCGCGAGCGTGGTGCTCGTGCTGCCGACCTGGTGGGCGGGCTGGCCGCCGGGCTACCCGGCCGCGTTCCCCGTCGACCGGCAGCGGGAGCTGTTCCGCTCGTGGGCCGCACGCCACACCGGCCGGGTGAGCGTGGTGGACCCGGCGCCGCTGATCTGCCCGGACGGCGCACCCTGCCCGCAGGCGGTCGGCGGCGTACGGCTTCGCACCGACAGCGTCCACTACACCCCGGAGGGCGCACGGCGGGTGGTCGCCGAGGTGCTCAGGGGTTCCGCCGCGCTGCGCGACCTGCGCGGCCCGGCGTTCACCCGCCCAGGTCGCACCCGATGACCGGCGTGGCTCAGTGCAGGCCGCTCCGCATCATGACCACGAGGATGACGAGATGGGTGATGATCACAAACCCGAGCACGAAGATGAAGAGGAATTTCGCGGGCCCGTGCTCGAAGACCTTGCCCTCCTTCATGGGGCCGAGCTTGGCCTGACGCTTGGCCACGCGTTCCATGAACTTCTCGTCCCGAGATTCTCTTTGTGACACGATTTCCTTTCCCGTCAGAGGTCGTTGCCGGCGTAGGAGAGATTGAAGCTTTTGTTGGTGAGAGGGAAATCGGGAACGATCGTGTTGTTGAGCGCGACGGGGAGCGCGGGCCAGTTGAAGAAGGACGGGTCGGCGATCTTGACGCGTGCCACACGTCCGTCGTCGTCGAGTTCGACGCGGTGGGTGATGGTGCCGCGCCAGCCTTCGACGATGCCGGTTCCGGTGTTGGTGGACCGGGCCGGGGGCAGGGGCGGCCAGCCGGTGATGTAACCGGGGTTCAGCCCGTTGGTGAGTTCGGTGATGAGGTTGATGGAGACGTCGATCTCGTCGGCGCGGACGAGAAAGCGGGCGAGGACGTCGCCGCCGGTCCTGGTGGGAATGGTGAGAGCGTCGCCGTACTGGGTCATGGGGTGGCTGACCCTGGCGTCGTGGGTGAGGCCGCTGGCGCGGGCGACGTAGCCGAGAGTGCCGATGTCGCGGGCTTGCTCGCGCGTGAGGACGGCGGTGCCGGTGAAGCGGTCGCGGATGATGGTGTGGGACAGGGCCAGGGCGACCAGTTCGCGGATGTCCGCGCCGATGGCCTCGAGCCGGGCGGGGTCGGGGACCCGGCGGAGGTTGGCGCCGCCGAGGATGATGCCGCCGCGCAGGAGGCGGTGTCCGGTGGTGTCGTGGTTGAGGCGGAGCAGCGTTTCGCGGATCCGCAGTGCGTGGGCGTGGAGGATGGAATGGCCGACGTCGTTGCACAGGGCGCCGAGGTCGGCGATGTGGTTGTGGAGGCGTTCGAGTTCGAGCAGGATCGCCCGCATCCGGGCGGCTTCGGGGAGCACCTGGGTGCCGGTGGCGTCTTCGACGGCGAGGCAGTAGGCGAGGGCGTGGCCGACGGCGGTGTCGCCGCTGACGCGTTCGGCCAGGGCGACCCGGCCGGCGGGGGCGTGGCCGTGGAAGAGCCGCTCGATGCCCTTGTGGGTGAACCACAGGCGGGCCTTGAGCTTGAGGATGGTCTCGCCGACGACGGTGAAGCGGAAGTGGCCGGGTTCGATCAGCCCGGCGTGGACGGGCCCGACCGGGATCTCATACGTTCCGGGGCCCTCGACGGGCCGGAACGGGTAGGGGGTGTCGGGGTCGCCGAAGGACGGAGGCGGTCCGGCGTCGGCGCGCATGGGATACCAGCCCTGGGGCCAGTGCGGGTGCCGGACGAGGCGGCGGGGCAGCGGATGGCCCAGCGGCACGACCCCGTACGTGTCGCGCATCTCGCGTTCGAACCGGCCGGCCGGGAAGGACAGGCCGGCGAGGGTGGGCACCGCCGGGGTGTCGGGATCGAGCCGCAGGTGCAGTTCGACGCGGGTGTCGGGTGGGCCGGAGACGAACAGGTAGACGACGCGGATGACCGCGCCGTCGTCGGCGTCGGCGGTGTCGTGGTGGGCGGAGACCAGGGCGAGCCGGTAGCCCTGCCTGAGCAGTTCGGCGGCGCGTTGACGGAGCCGTGCCGGTTCGACGGGTTCGGTGTGCGTACGGCTGGCGACGGCGCGGTCGGTCAGCGACGGCGGAAGCTCGCCCAGCGTCGGGTCGGTGACCGCGTCGATGCCGTACGGCCCGTCGTCGCCTGGGCTGTTGCCGGGTGCCATGTCAGGGTACTCCCACGATGGTGGCGGCGGCGCCCAGCAGTGGCTGCAGGGGGCCGAGGGCGGTGCCGAGGACGGCAGCGGCGATCAGAGCGAGGACGAGCGGCGTCACCGCGCCGGCCGCCGGGACGGACGCCGCCGTCGGGCTCGGGCCGGGGGCGGGGCCGAGCAGCATGGAGGTGGTGTGGCGGGCGAGCGCCGCGAAGATGACCAGCAGCAGGGCGAGGGCGGCCGCGAGTGCCCAGCCGAGCCCGGCGGAGACGGTGGATCGGGCGATGCCGAGTTCGGAGGCGAACAGCGGGAACGGCGGCAGTCCGGCGAGAGCGGCGACAGCGAGGCCGAACACGCCGGCGAGCGCCGGTCTGCCGGCGGCCAGCCCGCGTACGCCGGCGATGCGGCTGGTCCGGGTGTGGTGGAGGATCTGTCCGGCGCTGGTGAAGGCGACGGACTTGGCGAGGCCGTGGCCGAGGACGTGCAGCAGTAGCGCGGCGGCGGCCAGGCGGGTGCCGGCGGCGGCGCCGAGCGCCGCGATCCCCATGTGCTCGATGGAGGAGTAGGCGAGCATCCGCTTGTAGTCGCGCTGACTGATCAAAAGCAGCGCGGCGATCGCGAGGGAGGCCAGGGCCGCGGCGACCAGGAGGGTTCGCATGTAGCCGGGGCCGAGGACCGCGTCGGTGAGGACCTTATAACGCAGGATGGCGGTGAACGCGACCGACAGCAGCACCCCGGACATCAGCGCGGACACCGGGGCGGGGGCCTGGCTGTGGGCGTCGGGCAGCCAGGCGTGCATGGGGGCCAGGCCCGCCTTGGTACCGAAGCCGAGCACCGCGAGGCCGGCGGCGAGCCGGATCACGGCGGGGTCGAGCCGGTCCGCGTGGGCGGTCAGGAAGGTCCAGTTCAGGGCGGTGGTGCCGTGCCCGCCGGCGTGCAGCGCGGTCGCGTAGACGCACACGGTGCCCAGGAAGGCCATGGCGATGCCGACCGAGCACAGCACCACGTACTTCCAGGCGGCCTCCAGGCCGGCGCGGTCGCGGCGGTGCCCGACGAGGAACGCGGTGATGACGGTGGTGGCCTCCAGCGCGACCCACATCAGGCCGAGGTTGTCGGCGAGGACGGCGGCGCCCATGGCCGTCAGGAACGCGTGGACAAGGACTCCGTAGCGGCGGGCATCGCCGGGGCTCATACGCCCGTCCGCCTGTTCGGCGGCGACATGGTGCACGCTCGCCCAGGTCGCGATGAGGGCGACGGCGGAGACGAGGATCAAGATGAAGGCGGTGAGCGCGTCGGCGCGCAACAGCCCGCCCGCGGCCGTCCGGGCGGTGCCGTGAACGACGTGGGGGCCGAGGGCGATCGCGGCGGCGAGCTGTCCGGCGGCGGTGGCCACCCCCGCCCAGGCGGTCCAGGTCCGCCACCCGAAGATCGCGCACGCCAGGGCGGCCGCGGCGGGGAGGGCCAGCGGCGCGTACAACAGCAGGTCGAGGGCCATCAGTCCTGGAGCTCCCGCAGGTCGTCCAGGTCGGAGCCGCCGATGTGCGCGTGCATGCGGGCGGTCAGCACCTGCAGGACGAGGACGGCGAGCAGCACGTCGGCGGTGACGCCGAGTTCGACGATGAGCGGCACGCCGGCGGCGATGAGGAAGACGAGCGCGGCGATGCCGTTGTCGACCATCAGGACCGCCACGATCTGCGACAGGGCACGCCTGCGGGTGGCCAGGGCGAAGAAGGCGATCAGTACGACGGCGAGCGCGGTGGGGGCGGCGCGGCCGGCCGGGGTGGGATCGAGGTCGACGAGGGGGCGGGCGGCGGCGTAGGCGGCCAGGGTGAGGGCTCCGGCGGCGAGCAGCGAGGCGGTCACGTTCACCAGCGGGGTGGCTTCGCGAGGCTGGTCATCGTGGGCCAGGACCCGGCGGAGCACCGTCGGCAGCACGACCGCCTTCAGGGCGGCGACGACGACCGCGATCACGGCGAGTTCGGCGCCGGCGGTGTGAGCGGCCTGGACGGCGGCGATCAGCGCCAGCGCCGCGCCCTGGACGGCGAGCAGCCGGACCAGCGCGGACAGCTCACGTCGCCACACCACGCCGATGGCCGACAGCACCAGTACGCCGCACGCGGCGTACAGCACCTGCGTGTAGGGGGACGTCATCGTGGTCGGCCCGGTTCCTGGCGGGCGGGATGGGTCATGGCTTCCTTCCCAGGGGCTCAGGCGAGGACGTAGGAGGCGGTGACGGCGAGCAGGGCGAGTACGAACGAGCCGGCCAGCAGCTCGGGGACGCGGAACAGCCGCACCTTGGCGAGCAGCACCTCGCCCGCGGCGAGCACGCCGCCGAGCAGCGACAGCTTCCCGACCAGCGCGGCGACGCCGACGGCGAGGGCGGCCCAGCCGGCGGTGGTGGCCACTCCCCACGGGGCGAACAGGTTGGCCAGCAGGCCGAGCAGGAGGGCCGGCCGCATCGCCGAGGCCAGCTCGACCATGGCCAGGTCACGCCCGGAGTATTCGAGCACCATGGCCTCGTGCACCATGGTCAGCTCCAGGTGGGTGGCGGGGTTGTCCACCGGCATCCGGCCGGTCTCGGCGAGCACCGCGACGGCCAGTGCCGCGGCGGCCAGCAGGCTCGCCGGGGACACCAGCCGCTCCGGATGGTGCGCACCGGCGTTCACGATGGAGGCCAGGCTGGTCGATCCGGCGCGCGCCGACAGCGCGAACGCGGCCAGCAGCAACGTCGGTTCGACCAGCGCGGCGATCGTCATCGCCCGGCTGGCGCCCATCCCGCCGAACGCGGTGCCGGTGTCCAGGGCGGCCAGCGCGAGCGCGGCCGTGCCGAGCATCAGCAGCCCCACCACGGCGATCAGGTCGGCCGAGCCGCCGGCCGCCGAGGTGGTGGAGGTCAGCGGGATGATGGCGGCGACCAGCAGACTGGTGGCGACCAGCACCGGTGGTGCCCAGGCGAACAACCATCCGGCGTCGGCCGGGCTGATCGGCTCCTTGCGGGCCAGCTTCCACACGTCCCGCCAGGGCTGGCCGATCCCGGCACCGGCCCGGCCCTCCAGGCGAGCGCGGACCAGCCGCATCCAGCCGATCAGCAACGGCGCCAGGACCACCATCAGTACGGGCTGGCCGATCGCCACGACCCAGCCGTTCACCCGCTCACCCCTGCCACCAGCACGATCAGCAGTGCGACAAGGCCATAGGCGAGGTAGCGGTGCACGCTCCCGCTCGCCAGCAGACGAGCCGCCCGCCCCACTCGGCGACCTGCCGCCAGCAGCGGGACGTAGAGGTAGGTCTCGATCCGATCGGGCACCCGGAGCTGGAACCGTACCCGCTCCACCAGGTACGCCGACTCGGCGTAATGGCTGACCTCGACATCGTGCTCGGGACGCAGCACATCGTCGAACACCCGCTGCAACGGCTCGGCGAAGGAGGTGGCGGTGTACTCGGTACGGGCGGTCTGCGGGCCGTCCCCGCACCCCCAGGCCACCGCGCGACGCCGGGGCCGCCCCACCACCCGTGCCAGCGCCGCGATCCCGCCGACGAGCACGGCCAGGCCGACGATGATCAGCAGCGGTGAGTAGCCGGCGCCCACCCCGGGCAGGTGCAGCCGCACCGTCCCGGTGGCCGGCGAGCCGCCCCGTACGATGCCGGTGACCAGGCCGAGCTCCG
>NZ_JBHLZP010000177.1:15769-16152 GCF_042429965.1 Actinoallomurus acaciae | reverse complement strand
TTCGGCAAGGCCGCGACCGTGGGGCAGACGCTGCCCTACCTGATCGTCGGCGTCCTGCTGCTCCCCGTGGTTCCCCACCTGCTGACGCTGCTGGCCGGCGGGCACGCCGCGGTGGCCCGCGCCCTGCTGCTGGGCGGTCCGGCCGAGCGGCTGCGCGCGGAGCTGATCGAGGTGTCGCGCTCCCGCGTCCGGCTCGCGGACGCCTTCGACGCCGAGCGTCGCCGCATCGAACGCGACCTCCACGACGGCGCCCAGCAGCGGCTGGTCGGCCTCACCCTGCAACTCGGGCTGGCCCGGCTCGACCTGCCGCCCGGCGCCGGCGCGGCCGAGGCCGTCACCGCCGCGCACGAGCAGGCCAAGCAGCTGATGGCCGAGCTGCGAGA
>NZ_JBHLZP010000177.1:0-15669 GCF_042429965.1 Actinoallomurus acaciae | reverse complement strand
GCACCTGCCCGGCCGGCCGCCCGGCCGGATCGAGAACACGGCCTACTTCGTGGTGGCCGAGGCACTCACCAACATCGCCAAGCACAGCGGCGCGACCGGCGCGAGCGTGACCGTCCGCCGGCACGACGACGTGCTCACGATCGAGATCCGTGACGACGGCCACGGCGGCGCCGACCCGCGACGCGGCACCGGCCTGACCGGGCTGGCCGACCGGGTCGCGGTCGCGGGCGGCAGAATGCTGCTGTCCAGCCCGGACGGCGGCCCGACGCTCCTGCGCGTGGAGCTCCCGTGCGACCCGCACGAGTCGCCACCCGTCTGATCATCGCCGCGGCCCGTAGCAGGCCATCGCCTCCCGCCGGGTACGGGCGTGGGGTCAGCGCCTCAGCGGACCGGTCCTGGTCGGCCTCGGCAGAGCCGTCTCGTCATCGGTCACGGGGCGGGGAGGCTGGAAACGGCGCGGCCGCCCGGACCGGCCGTTACAGTCGGTTGCGTGATCGGGGTTCGGATCCGGGAACTGCGGCAGGCCCGGAACATGACGGTGCGGCAGCTCGCCGAGGCGGCGGAGATCTCGACAGGAATGATCAGCCAGGTCGAGCGGGACCTCACCGATCCGAGCCTGGAGACGCTGCGGAGGCTGGCCCGCGCGCTGTCGGTGCCCTTGTTCGATCTGTTCAGCCAGGAGGAGGGACAGGCGGTGGCGGTGGTACGGCGCGACCGCCGGAGCCTGGTGCGCTCGCCGAACGGCGGCATCGTGTACTCCCGTCTGTCTCCCGGCCATGGGCGGCTGGAGATGCTCGAGGGCACCCTCGAGCCCGGCGGGGCATCGTCGGCCACCCCGTGGAGCCATCCATCGGAGGAGTGCGTCCTGGTCACCGAGGGCAGGCTGGTGATCGAGCTCGCCGGCGAACGCCACGAACTCGAGTCCGGTGACGCCTGCTACCTCGACTCCCGCCGGCCGCATCGCTACCTCAACGAGAGCGATGGTCCGGTGAAGTTCCTGGTCAGCGTCACTCCTCCCAGCTACTGAGGCCGCGAGGCACCCATTGACACCGGTAGCCGCCGCTGAATAGCGTGCACGTTCAATGTGCATGAACGGGATTCAGTAGAACTGAAACACCCGCCTCAGGGACGCTGCGTCCCTCCGGTCACCGGTCCGGCGCGGACACGGGATCGACCTTAAGGGGTGTCGACGATCGTGAACGACGAACTTCGCCGGTCATTGACCGGTCGTCAGCTCTCAATGATCGGGCTCGGCGGCGCCATCGGGACGGGGCTGTTCCTCGGATCCAGCCTGGCCGTCTCCAACGCCGGGCCGGCCACGATCGTCGCCTACGTCGCCTGCGCGCTGATCGCGCTCGTCATCGGCTGGTCGCTGGCCGAGATGGCGGTCATCCATCCTGCCGCCGGATCGTTCGGCACGATCGCCCGGCAGTATCTGGGGGCGTGGGCCGGGTTCGTCGTGCGATGGACCTATTGGACGATCCAGGTCATCGCGGTCGGCGGCGAGGTCATCGCCGCCGGGATCTACACGCGATACTGGTGGCCGCATCTCCCCTTGTGGCTGCCCGTGATCATCTTCTCCGCGGTCGTCCTCGGTGTGAACATGATCGCGGTCTCCTTCTTCGGCCGCCTCGAATACTGGTTCTCAATGATCAAGGTAACGGCGATCATCGTGTTCATCCTGCTCGGCGTGGGATACATCTTCCTCGGTCTGCCGGGCCACCCCGCGGTCGGCACGCACAACGTCAGCGGCCACGGCGGCTTCATGCCGCACGGCTTCTCCGGTCTGGGACTCGCGTTCGTCTTCGTCATCTTCAGCTACATCGGCACCGAGGTCGTGGCGGTCGCGGCCGCCGAGTCGGAGAACCCCACCCGCGACGTTCCGCGCGCCGCGCGCCGCATGGTGCTGCGGCTCGCGCTGTTCTACTGCCTGGCGATCGCGGTCGTGGTGACCATCGTGCCCTGGACGCAGACCGCCCAGGGCGGTGACGTGACCGCCAGTCCGTTCGTGCGTCTCTTCGACATCGCCGGCATCCCGGCCGCCGCGGGTGTCATGAACTTCGTGGTGCTCACGGCGGCGTTGTCGAGCGCGAACGCCAACACGTACCTCACCACGCGCATGTTGCACGCGCTCGCCGCCGACCGGCACGCACCCGCCTGGCTGGGCGGACTCGGCCGCGACGGTGTGCCACGCCGCGCGATCATGTTGTCCGGCCTCGGCCTGGCGATCGCCGCGTACCTCTCGGTCGACTCGGCGAACAGCGCGTACCTCATCCTGTTCGGCGTTTCGGTGTTCGGGGCGCTGATCGTGTGGATCCTCATCCTCGCCACGCACGTCGCGTTCCGCAGGAGCCGCGCCGAGCAGGGCCTGCCGCCGTCCCCGATACGACTGTGGGGCGCGCCGATCACCACCGGGATCGCCGCCGTCGCGCTGCTCGCGATTCTGGTCTCCACGGCCTTCATCAACGGCCTCACGTCCGCGTGGAAGGCCGGCATCCCGTTCTTCGCCGTGCTGCTCGTCGCCTATCTCCTGATCTCCAGGAGACGACAGGAGCCGAACGCTCCCTTGATGGACAGCGGCACGGCCGGTCCGGCCGAGCACGTGTCCGCGGCGGACGGCTGAACGGCGCCCCGGCTCCCGGTCCTTCAGGGCGTGCGAAGCAACTCGCGGTGTGCGCGCAGCGCGACGAGGAGCCGCTCGATGTCCGCCGAGGTGTTGTAGCAGTGCGCTGAGATCCGGACGTTCCCGGCGCGGGAGGACGTCACGATGCCGTCCGCCGCGAGCCGCCGTACGAGTCCCTCGGCATCGGTCGCGGCCACCGCGACCAGCGGGCCTCGCTGCGAACGTCCGCTCGGGGTCACCACCATCCCTCCGAGCGCCACGACCTCGTCGATCAAGTGGTCGTTCAGCCGGGCAACATGATCCGCGGTGCGCTCGATGCCGATCTCGAGCATCAGCTCGGCGCCGGCGATGGCGGCGTAGATCGGCGGGATCGGCGGGGTTCCGGACTCGAACCGGCGCGCGGTGCGGGACGGGCGGTACCGGCCGATCTGCATCGCGTGGATGTCCTCGTCGGCGAACCAGCCGGTCGCGGTCGGCACCAGGTGCCCGGTCGTCGCGGGATTCGCGTAGAGGTAGCCCACACCGGGGGAGGCCAGCAGGTACTTGAGGGCGCCTCCGGCCAGGAAGTCCACTCCGAGGGCGTCGACGTCGATGGGCACCGCACCGGCGGCCTGGAAGGAGTCCACGAGCACCAGGGCGCCCTGCTCATGCGCGAGCCGGGATATCTCCCCGATGTCGAGCAGGCTCCCGTTCCGGTAGGAGACGTGTGTCACGGACACGATCGCGGTGCGCTCGTCGATGGCGGCGGCGAGCCGTTCGAGGGAAAGCGTGTTGTCGGGCTCCGCCGGTACGTGCACGACCTTGGCGCCCCGGCGTTCCTGCGCATGCCAGATCTGACCGATGGTCGGGAACTCCAGATCGGTCGTGACCACGGTGTCCCGCTCGCCGAAGTCCAAGGCCGATGCGACCGCGCTGACCCCGGCGGAGGCCGACGTGGTGACCGCCACGTCGTCGGGGGCGGCGTGCAGGACACGGGCAAAGGCGGCACGTGCCCGTTCGGCACGGGCCACCCAGTGGTCCCAGGACGAGCCCTCGGTCTCCAGCTCGTCGAGGTAGGTCTCATAGGCCGCGCGCACCGAGTCCGCGAGGGCCCCCTGGGAGCAACTGTTCAGATACGTGAGCCGATCGAACACCGCGAACCGCCTGCGGACGCGCTCGCCGGGAGCCGCACTCGTCGTTGCCTCCATGCCAGCCGGGCCCTCCCGATCGATAACGCACGCATTCCGCCATTGGCCGGGCGGCGCCGCCACTCCGCGTTCAACCCAGGTTAACAAAGTTCAACCGCAGTGACGTTGGGGGAGCAGAGGAGTCTCCTCAGGCCGCCGGTGAAGCCGACCCGGCGATTCCTCTACTCGGCGGGCGCCCTGGACGGCGGGATCGCTCCGGGCATCGCCGGCGGCTGGTTCTGAGCGCCGAGCCACTGGTACTGCCACGCCGTACCCTCCTTGAAGCCCGTGCCGTCGACCACATCGCCGGTCGGCACGAAGCCGCCGTCGGCGGCGCGTACCTGGGGGAAGCCGGTAGAGCCCTTGGAGGTGGCGTCCGGGTTCCAGATGTTCTTGAACGCCTCACAGCGTGGCCGGAGGACCTTCGCCTCGCGGGTCCTGCCGAGCCCGATGGCCATCGTGCCGAGCGCGCAGTCGGCCAGTGAGTATTCGAGGCCGACCGACGCGGCCTCGCCCGGGAAGTCCTCGGAGGGGACATATCCCTTCGACAGGTAGTCGGGGTTGTAGGCGCGGCCGTTGATGCCGGTCGCCGGGGGCGGCGTCTCGTTCACGTTCTTCCACAGCGCGGCGAAGAGCCGGTTCGCGAGTTCGTGGTCCAGCAGACCACGCGAATACAGCGAGACGACGAACGGAGTCACCGGGTCGCCACTCGTGGCGTTGGTCTCGGCCTGACCCAGCGCCCACCGCGGCACCCACCCGGCCTGCCGATAGACGTCCAGGATCGTACGGGCCACATCGGTCGCCCGCTGCGGCTCGAGGAGCGCGACCAGCTGGTTCTGGGATCTGTAGGTGTCCCACAGCGACAGCATCTGGTAGTAGTCATGGCCCGCGGCGACCTTGTGCGGCCTGCCGTCGAAGCCCTGGTAAGTACCGTCCACGTCTTCGGCCACCGACGGGTGCAGCAGGCCGTGGTACAGGTCGGTGTAGAAGGACTTCGCCCTGCCCGGGGTGCGCGTCGCCGTCTCGGCCACCCGGTTCGCCTCGGCGCCGTCGATCGAGGCGTAGGAGATGCCGGTGGTCGTGACGACCGGTGCCGTCGGATCGGGCGCGAGCGAGATCACCGCGTCGCCGGTGGCCGCCGTACGCCCCTCGACCGGGACCTTCTCGCCCCGGTTCCAGGTGGCGACATCGGTGATCGGCTGTGAGACCCGCATGCTGAAGTACAGGGTGTACCGGCTCGGCCGCCCGTCACCGCAGAAGGAACCGCTCGTCACCGAGCCCTGGATCCGGTCGCCGACGACCCGTACGTCGCTCGCGAAGGTCTGGCCCCACACGTCGGTCACATCGACGATCAGCTTGGGGGCGGTCGTGGCCTTCGCGTTGCACCTGGCTGAAACTCGTGATGGTCGTCGCGTCGTAGTTGTACGCGGCGTTGCCGACATCGGTGTCCGGGCTCGTTTGTTGACAACGTTGTCATCGGCATCAGTGACGCTGACAGGTCGCCAAGGGCAAGTCAATAGGCGATGCCCGGATCCCGATAGTGTGAGGGGTGGGCTTCACGGCGTGACCGAGGGGGTGCCGGTGGTACGGGACGAGTCCTGCATAGGTCGCCTCGGTGTCCTCATCGTCGGCACCCGTGGGCCGGCCGGTCCGGGGGAGGCCCTGGTCAAGATACGGGGTGGGTCCGAGACCTATCTGGCGTGGTCGCAAACCCCGCTTCCGAAGGACACGACGGTGCTGATCATAGAATCTCGCGGCGCCAGAACGGTCGACGTCATCAAATGGGACGCACTGTCGGATGAGGTCGCCCATGATGCCGGCTAGCGTCAAAGGGCTCACCAGGCGTAGCCTCGCGCGAAGCTCGCGGGTCACATTTTCCTGGACGAGGTCGGCTTGACACCGTTCCAGTTCAAAGGGTCCTTCTCATGAGGATTTCCCTGTCGCAGCGCTGAGGAGACGAGCGATGTTCGGTTACCGTGTTCCGGCCCCCGATGAGGCCATGCTGATTTCCGGAGGCCGGGCCGGTCGCAACGGTGCGCCCTTCCGCGTCGTCACCGGTCATGGTGCCTTCATATTGCCGGTCTTCCGCAAGGTGCGCTTCCTGACTTTGGCAATGTGCGAGGCGGAGGTGTCGGAGACCTGTGTGACGAAGCAGGGCATCGCGTTGAATGTGCGGTCGGTGATCGCTTTCAAGGTCGGGAACGACGCCGAGAGCATCATCAACGCGGGACAGCGGTTCTTGTCCGACCAGGATCAGATGTCGACCCTGACCGGGCGGATCTTCGCCGGTCACCTGCGCTCGATCATCGGTTCGATGACCGTCGAGGAGATCGTCACCGAGCGGCAGAAGCTGGCGATCGAGGTCCTCGACGGCTCGAAGGCGGAGATGGCCAAGATCGGCCTCACCGTCGACTCGCTGCAGATCCAGTCCATCGACGACATGAACACCGGCTACATCGACGCGATGGCGGCTCCCCACACCGCCGCGATCCAGCGGCAGGCACAGATCGCGCAGGCGCAGGCGACCCAGGCCGCGGCCGAGGCCCAGCAGGAGTCGGAGCGCAACCAGGCCGAGTACGCGCGGAAGACCGCCGTCGTACAGGCGGCGTACAAGGCCGAGGTGGACCGGGCACAGGCCGAGGCCGGGCAAGCCGGACCGTTGTCGCAGGCCCAGGCGCAGCGTGAGGTCATCGCCGCCCAGACGGAACTGGCCGCGCGCGAGGCCGAGCTGCGCCAGCAGCAGCTGGTGGCCGAGGTCGTCAGGCCGGCGGAGGCCGACGCGCAGCGGGTCCGCATCCTGGCTCAGGCCGAGGCCGAGCGGATGAAGATCCAGGCTGAGGCCGCGGCCTCCCACGACCGCGTGGCACTTGATCGGATGCTCATCGACCAGTTGCCACAGATCGTCAGGGAGGCGGCAAGCGGCCTTTCCGGCGCGAACGTCAATATCCTGAACGGCGCCGACGGCCTCGGCGAGATCGCCGCCGGCCTCGTCGGCCAGGGACTGACCATTCTCGACGCGGTGAAAAAGAACCTCTCGACATCCACGGATGAGACCGGGATCCAACAACGCCGGCTCCCCGAAAAGCCGGGCGGCACCGACGCCTAGCAAAAACGCTGAGAGCGCGTGCCCGTAAGGTGTCATCACGTCGTGATCCCCGTACGAGGAGAGCTTTCCGATGACCTCCGGCGATGGGCCGTCGGCCAGGATCGACGCTTCGGTGCCGCACTCGGCGCGGGTCTGGAACTACTGGCTGGGCGGTAAGGACAACTACGCCGTCGACCGCGAGGCCGGGGATCGGTACCGGGAGGTCTTCCCCGGCATCGTGGACGTGGCCCGTGAGGTCCGGTACTTCATCGCGCGTACCGTGCGCTATCTGGCGGGCGAGGTGGGCGTCCGGCAGTTCCTCGACGTCGGTACGGGGCTGCCGACGGTCGACAACACCCATGAGGTGGCGCAGGGCGTGGCGCCGGAGTGCCGGATCGTCTACGTCGACAACGACCCGCTGGTCCTGACGCACGCGCGGGCGCTCCTCGCCGGCACGCCTGAGGGGGCCACCGACTACCTCGACGCCGACATGCGCGACCCCGAGCGGATCCTGCGCGGCGCGGCCGAGACGCTGGACTTCGACCGGCCGATCGCGCTGATGTTCATGGGCGTCCTGGGGCATGTCGCCGAGTACGACGAGGCGCACTCGATCGTCAGCCGGTTGCTGGACGCCCTGCCGCCGGGCAGCTACCTCGCGCTCGCCGACAGCCTCAGCGCCGGCGAGGGACACACCGAGGCGCACGAGCGTTACAAGGACAGCGGCGCGGTCCCGTACCACCTGCGTACGGCCGCGCAGGTCAGGGGCTTCTTCGACGGCCTCGAACTGGTCGAACCCGGCGCGGTGCCGATCGCCGACTGGCGGCCGGACCCCACGCCGTTCGAACGCCGCGGCGACGTCGCGACACTGGGCGCCGTCGGACGGAAGGCCTGACCCGCCGACCCGAGGATGAAACCCGCCGGGACCGACGACCACGTAGGTCGCGGCGGCGCTGACCGGCGCGTCCCCGTCCCGAAGCTCCTCGATCAGGCTTGCGGTGGTGACCGGTGCGCCCCGGTCGGTATCTCCCCGGCCTCGCCGTGGACGACGAGCGGCCCCAACACATCGGCCCGCACGGGCTCACCTCTTTGATTCTCCCTGGTCAACCGGGTGACGCTCACATGAGCAAAGTATTACGCATGTGTTGCGCTCGTATGAAGTGGTCACTTACCGTCATGGCCAGCTCGAGACCTGGAGGGCATGATGCGTAGAACATCCGTTATCGGGATGGTGGCGGGGCTCGTGGTGGCCGCGGCGGGATGCTCGGTGTCGACCAGCCCCGGCGGCTCGTCGGCGGCGAGCGACAAGAAGGACCATCAGGTCGTGATCGGGTTCAGTGAGGTCACCCAGCAGTCCCCGTTCTACGTTCAGCTGAAGAACGGAGCCCAGCAGGCCGCCACGAAGGCCGGCGCGAAGCTGATGTTCGCCGACGCGAACGGCGACGTGACGAAGCAGAACAACGACATCCAGGATCTGATCACGCGCGGCGTCGACGTCCTGTTGATCAACCCGGTCGACCCCAAGGGCGTCGCCCCCGGGCTGGCCGCGGCCAAGTCGGCGCACATCCCCGTCATCACGGTCGACCGTCCGGTGCCCTCCGGCGCGGTGTCCCACGTCGGCCGGGACAACGTGAAGATGGGCCGGTTGTCCGGCGAGCGGGTGGCCAAGGCGCTGGGGCCGGCCGGTGGAAAGATCATCGAGATCCAGGGCGACGCGGGCGGCGCGGTGGCGCGGGACCGCAGCAAGGGCTTCGACCAGGCCGTGGCCGCGAACCCCAAGATCAAAATCGTTAAGGGCCCGTACTGCGACTACATCCGGTCCAAGGCGGTCGCCGCCATGCAGGACCTGCTCCAGGCGAACCCCGACGTGAAGGCCGTGTACGCGCACAACGACGACATGGCGCTGGGCGCCCTGCAGGTGCTGCGCGAGAACCGGCGCACCGACGTGAAGGTGGCGGGGGTGGACGGCCTCATGGAGGCGGTGAAGGCGATCGCCGGCGGCCAGTACATCGCCACCGCGCTGAACGACCCCATCCACGAGGGCCAGTTGGCCGTGCAGACCGCGATGAACGAGCACAGCGGACAGCACGTGCCCTCCTACGTCGACGCCGGGACGGCGCTGGTCGACCCGTCCAATGCCGCCGGATACGTCGGCAGCGACGTCTTCGCCCACGCCCAGAGCTGACCGCCGAATCAGAAGGGAGCATCGTGTCTGAGACGATGCGTGCCGCAGTTCTCCACGCACCGGGCGACATCCGTGTCGAGGAGGTCCCACGACCCGACCCCGGTCCCGGTGAGGCACTCGTTCACGTCGAGGCCTGCGGCGTCTGTGGCTCCGATATCGCCCGCATGACAAGCGCCGGTGCGCATCGTATGCCGATCATCTGCGGGCACGAGTTCTCCGGACGCGTCGTGGCCCTGGGGCGCGGCGTGACCGGGGCCGCCGAGGGCGACCTCGTCTCCGTGCCGCCGCTGATCCCGTGCTTCGCCTGCCCGCCGTGCCAGCAGGGACAGTTCAGCCTCTGCCTCGACTACGACTACTTCGGCAGCAGGCGGGATGGCGCCTACGCGCAGTACGTCGCCGTCCCGTCGGCCAACCTGTTCACCGTGCCCGATGGGGTGCCGCCGGCCGCGGCCGCCATGCTCGATCCCGCCGCCATCGCGCTGCACGCGATCTGGCGGACCCGGCTGGGCATCGGCCACCGGGTCGCCGTCATCGGCGCCGGTCCGATCGGACTGTTCGCGGTCCAGTGGGCCCACCTGGCGGGAGCGGCCGAGATCCTGGCGGTCGACGTGGACGAGAACAGGGCCGCCCTGGCACGGGAGGCCGGTGCGACGCATACGGCGATCACGACGGAGCAGGCCCGCGACCTCGCCGATGACGGCTACCACGTGGTGATCGAGTCGGCGGGAACGCCCGCGACCGTGGACCTGGCCGCGTCGCTGTGCGCGCGGCACGGCGAGGCGGCGTTCATCGGCATCCCGCATGCCCCGGTCGAGCTCGCCAAGCCGACCTTCAACGACTTCCTGCGCCGCGAGATCAGCCTGCACGGTGCCTGGAACTCGTTCTCCGCGCCGTTCCCCGGCGACGAGTGGCGGGCGGCGGCCGACGCGATCGCCGCCGGGTCGCTCCGCTGGAAGTTCATGATCACGCATGATCTCGGTCTCGGTGCCCTCCCGGAGACGATCCGCCGGCTCGGCGAGCGCTCCATCTTCAGCTCCAAGGTGTTGTTCAGGCCGGACGAGGACTAGGCATGGGGACACTGCTGGGGATCGATCTCGGTACGGAGGGGGCGCGCGTCTCCGTCTTCGCGGCGGACGGTGCCGTACTCGGCACGGGGCAGCACGGCTACGCCACGCGTTACCCGCGGCCGGGCTGGGCCGAACAGGACCCCGACGACTGGTGGCGCGCCGTCGTCCACGCCACCCGGACGGCGCTGAGCGAGGCGGGCGACCCCGTGGTCACGGGCGTGGGCGTGGCCACGACCGCCTCGACCGTCGTCGTGGTCGGCGACGACGGCCGGCCGCTGCGTCCCGCCATCCTCTGGATGGACGCCCGCGCCGGTGCCGAATCCGACCTGACCGCGCGGTCCGGTCACGAGGTGCTGCGTTACTCCGGCGGCGCCGACGCCGTGGAGTGGCTGGTTCCCAAGGCGATGTGGCTGGCCCGCAACCAGCAGGAGATCTACCGGTCGGCGGCCCGGATCGTCGAGGCGGTGGACTACCTGACGTGGCGGCTCACCGGCACGTGGGTGGCGTCCCGCATGAACGCGTGCTGCAAGTCCAACCACGATCCGCGGGGGAGCGGGTACCCGGCCGGGCTGTACGCCGACCTCGGCGTACCGGACCTGGCCGACAAGCTGCCGCCGGCGGTGCTGCCGGTGGGCGCGCCGGCCGGCGTGCTGACGGACGAGGTCCGTGCCGAGCTCGGCCTGCGCGGACGCCCGGTCGTCGCGGTGGGAGGCATCGACGCGCACCTGTCGCTCCTGGCCACCGGCGACCTCGCGCCGGGGCGGATCTCGGTGGTGTGCGGCACCTCGAACGCGTTCGTCGCGGAGATCGAGACCCCGGTCTTCACCCCGACCGTCTGGGGGCCCTACCCGGACGCGTTGCGCGACGGGTACTGGCTGGTGGAGGGGGGTCAGGTCTCGGCGGGCTCCGTCCTGCGCTGGGCGAGCGAGGACCTGCTCGGCGTACCGCGCGAACGGCTGCCGGAACTGATGGACGAGGCGGCACGGGTAGGGCCCGGCGAGCACGGGCTCGTCGTCCTCGACTACTTCATGGGCAACCGGACACCGCTGCGCGACCCCCGTCTGCGCGGCGCGGTGCTCGGACTGACGCTCGGCACCACCGGGCCGCAGCTGTACCGGGCGGCGGTCGAAGGGGTCGCCTACGGCACTCGCCAGGTCCTGGAGTCCTTCATCGAGGCCGGTGTCCCGGTCGAGGAGATCTACGTCTCCGGCGGCATCCGGCACAACCCGTTGTGGCTGCAGACCACCGCCGACGTCGTGGGCCGGCCGCTGAGACTCGTCGTCGGCGACAACCTCACGTTGCGGGCCTGCGCGATCATCGCCGCGACGGCGACCGGCGTCCACCCGGACCTGGTCACCGCGTCGGCGGCGTTCACCCCTGAGACGACACTGGTCGAACCGTCGTCCTCCGCGGTCTACGAGGCGGGCTACGCCGTGTACCGGCAGGCCACGGCCGCGACACGCGACGTGGCACACCTGCTCAGCGCACCGCGGGGAGACGGCTGATGCCCGGCGACGACCCCGCCTACGAGGCTCTGCTGCTGCGGGTCGCCGAGATGTACTACGAAGGCGACCAGACGCAGGAGCAGATCGGCCGCAAGCTGCATCTCACCCGCTGGAAGGTCGGCCGCCTGCTCGCCGAGGCGCGTACGGCGGGCATCGTCCGGATCGAGATCGTGCACCCCGACCATCGCCGCCGCGCCGAAGAACGTGCGCTGATCGAGCGGTACGGTCTGCGCGCGGCGGTGGTGGTGCCCGTCGACGGGACCGCCGACGACCTGGAGCTTCGAGATCGAGTGGCGCGGGCGGCCGCGCGCTACCTCGCCGACCTACGCCCGGCGCCGCGCTCCCTCGGCGTCTCCTGGGGGCGCACGCTCGACGCGGTGGCCGCGCACATTCCCTCCGGCTGGGACCGCGGCGTGCAGGTGGTGCAGGTGAACGGCGGCCTCAGCCGGTCGCGGCGGCCGACCTCGGCCTCCGACATGGCGAGCCGTATCGCCCATCACGGCGACGGAACCGTCACCTTGCTGCCCGTGCCCGCCATCGTCGAGCAGGAGGCCACGCGGGTCGCGCTGGAGGGCGACCGGTCCGTCGCGGGCGTCCTGCAGCAGGCCCGCCGTTGCGGGACGTATCTGTTCAGCCCCGGTGCCATGACGCACGACTCGGTTCTCGTGGAGTCGGGGTACCTCACCGCCGAGGACGTGGACGCGCTCGCCGAGGCGGGTGGCGTCGGCGACGTCATCAGTCGCTTCATCGACGCCCGGGGACGGATCGTGGACGAGGGGCTCGACCGGCGCACGCTCGGGCTGCCGCTGGACGACCTGCGGGCGGGCGAGCACTCGATCGCGGTGGTCGCCGGGACCGCCAAGCACCGTGTGTGCCGCGCGGTCGTGGCCAGCCGCATCTGCAACGTCCTCATCACCGACCACCGCACCGCCGCACACCTGCTGGAAGCCGCATGAGCGACCGGCGGGTCCCCGGAAGGAGGGACCGTTGAGCACCGCGCTCCTGGAGATGAAAGGTATCGTCAAGCGCTTTCCCGGCACCCTGGCCTGCGACGGTGCCGAGTTGTCCGTACGCGCGGGCGAGGTGCACTGCCTGCTCGGCGAGAACGGTGCGGGCAAGAGCACGCTCATGAAGATCCTCGCCGGCTCCTACCGTCCGGAGGCCGGTGAGATCCACCTCGACGGGACGCCACTGCGGCTGAACAACCCTCAGGACGGGCTCGCGGCCGGGATCAGCGTCATCTACCAGGAGCTCGATCTCGCCCCCGACCTGACCGTCGCCCAGAACCTCTTCCTGGGGCACGCGCCGGCGCGAGGCCCGTTCGTACGGAGGCGGCAGCGCGCGGCGGCCGCGGCCGAGTACATCCGCCGCGTCGGTGGCGACTTCGCCCCCGGCGACCGGGTCCGCGACCTGCCCATCGTCTCCCAGCAACTCACCGCGATCGCCAAGGCGCTGACCGGTGACGCCAAGGTGATCGTCATGGACGAGCCGTCCGCGACGCTCGGCGCGGAGGAACTCCGGGTCCTCTTCTCGGTCATCCGCGACCTGACGGCCGAGGGGCGGGCGGTCATCTACATCTCCCACCGGCTCGACGAGGTGACCGAGATCGGCGACCGGGCGACCGTCATGCGCGACGGGCGCAGCGTCGACGTGTTCGACCTGCGGACGACCGGCCACGACGAACTGGTCGCCGCGATGATCGGGGAGGCCCGTGACCTCATGCGCCGCGCGGACCGGCCCGCCCCTGAGGGGGAGCCGCTGCTGCGGATCGAACGAGTGCGCGTCGGTGACATCCTCGACGTCGCCGGCCTCGACGTACGGCCCGGCGAGATCGTCGGCCTGGCCGGCCTGGCCGGGGCCGGACGCACGACGCTGCTGAGCGCGCTGTTCGGCGCGGTACGGGGCGAGGTGAACGCCCGGTTGGCCGATCGGCGGCTCCGGGTGGCCGGCCCGCGTACCGCGGTGCGCTCCGGACTGGCCCTGGTGCCGGAGAACCGCAAGGAGGAGGGGCTCTTCCTCGGCCTGGCGGTGGCCCGCAACGCCGCCGTCGCCGCGCTCGGCTGGGTGCTGCCCCGCGGTCGCGGCAAACGGATGACCGCTTCGGTCCTGGCCGATCTCGGGGTCAAGTACGCCTCGCCCGACCAGCCGGTGGGCCAGTTGTCGGGCGGCAACCAGCAGAAGGTCGTGCTCGCCAAGTGGATCACCCGCGGTGTGCGGGTGCTGCTGCTGGACGAGCCCACCCGGGGCCTGGACGTCGGTGCCAAGGCCGACCTCTACCGCCAGGTGCGCCGCCTCGCCGACGACGGGGTCGCGGTGCTGATCGCCAGCAGCGAGCTCAGCGAACTGACGGCCCATGCCGACAGCGTCTGGGTGCTGCACGAAGGTCGCAACATCGCTCGGTTCGACCCAAGGACGACCCCCGAAACCGACATAGCGCACACCATCATCACCGGAGCGACGCCATGACCCAGACCACGCACGAGCCCGCGCTCGCGGGGGCCGGTGCCCGCGCCCTCTCCAGGCGCCGCAGCCTCGACGTGCTGCGAAACTCCAACCTGCTTCTGGTCTTCATCCTGCTGTGCGTGGTGGCCTCCGTCCTTGCCCCGGAGTTCCTCACCACGCGCAACATCGGGAACCTGCTCCAGCAGTCCAGCCTCACCGGGATCGTCGCCATCGGCATGACCCTGGTCATCCTGACGGCCGGGATCGACCTGTCGGTGGGCAGCACCGCCGCCTTCGGCGGGATGCTGGTCGCCATCCTCATCTCGCACGGCACCAACGCGGTGCTCGCGCTGGTCATCACGCTCGTGGCGGGCGCGGTCGCGGGCCTGGTCATGGGCGGCCTGTCGGCCTACCTGTCACTGCCGAGCTTCATGACCACCCTCGCCGGGCTCACCAGCATCCGCGGCCTGACCTACCTGCTCACCAACGGCACGCCGAGCGGCGGCGACCTGCCGGAGGGCTTCCGCCTGCTGGGTGGGGGCTTCATCGGATACGTCCCGATCGTCGGCCTCATCTTCATCGGCGTCACCGTGATCGCCGCGCTGGTACTGCGCGGCACGACCTTCGGCGAGTACGTCTACGCGGTCGGCAGCAACCGGGAGGCGGCACGGTTGTCCGGCCTTCCCGTACGGGCGGTCACCACGGCCGTCTTCGCGATCAGCGGCCTGCTCGCCGCACTCGCCGGCATCCTGCTCACCTCGCGTCTGACGATCGGGCAACCGACGGCGTTCAACGGACTCGAACTCGACGCCATCGCCGCGGTCGTCCTCGGCGGAACGAACCTCTTCGGCGGCCGGGGCGGTGTGTTCGGCACCTTCATCGCGGTCCTGTTGCTGTCGGTGCTGCAGAACCTGTTCAACCTCCTCGGACTGAGCTCCTTCTTCCAGATGGTCGTGACCGGCCTCATCCTCGTGGCGGCGCTTGTCCTCAACCGGATCCTCGAACAAAGGGGTGGTCGTGCCTGACTTGGTAACGCCGTCCGACGACATCACGACAACGGCCGAACTGCGCGGCTTCCTGCACGGGTTGCCGGGTGTTGATCAGGTGGTGTGGAGGAGCGGGCTGCTCGTCTGGCTACTCGGTCGATTAAGAAGTCGGCGAAGGCGGAGGCGATTGATCTCGCTATTTCTATGGTGGATCTGACCACGCTGGAGGGTGGTGACACGCCGGGTAAGGTGCGGGCGTTGTGTGTGAAGGGCATGCATCCGGACCCGGCCGATGCGAGTGTGCCCAAGGTCGCTGCGATCTGCGTGTACTCCGATCTGGTCGCTGAAGCCGTAGATGCTTTGGCGGGGAGTGGTGTGGGGGTGGCGAGTGTCGCCACGAGTTTTCCTTCGGGGCGGGCGCCGTTGGAGGCCAAGCTGGCCGACACCCGCCGTGCGGTGGTGCATGGTGCGGCTGAGATCGACATGGTGATCGATCGGGGCGCGTTCCTGGCGGGTGATTATGCGAAGGTTTTCGAGGAGATCGTCGCGGTCAAGGGTGCGTGTGGTGGGGCGCATCTGAAGGTGATCTTGGAGACGGGTGAGTTGGTCACCT